>CAZPLV010000121.1:0-5855 GCA_964587295.1 uncultured bacterium | reverse complement strand
GCTTCGGCCTGGACACGAGGGGATAATCGTAGCAGGTCCAACTTTCCGCTGTGCACCAACAGGCATTATGGACGGATGCCTGAAGCTGATTCGCTGAGGCACCTGGACAGTCATCCTTGCTCAGGAACCCAGCATTCCCAATGACTCGATTAGACTCCGCTGCAGTGCATGTTTCGCAGGATTACTCTCCCGCAGCTTGCGCAGGTTCAGGAGTTTCCACTGAACGGCTGGCAACCGGATTGCCTCCGGAAAGCCAATGACTCCGAAGTCAGGCTGGCCTTCATGCAGCGCGAGCAGGAACTCCAGCGCCGGTCCATCCAACCGACCGCCAATGTCCCCGATCAGCTGTTCCCGGGCGTCAAGCAATTCAGCCAGGGAAACGCGCTCGGTTGTCATTCCTTCAAACTCCGCGTGGAAGGCTTCACCGATATCCAGGCGGGTCGGTTCCAGCAACTCGTGAGGCGGCCGGTTAGAGGATGCCAGGTATACCAGGAACGTCCGGAACAGCTCGTCACTCATGCCCTCGTGCCTGAGGAGCTGGTGCACGTCAAACAGGTCCCGTGGATGCTGACGGTCGAGGGCTGCGACCAGTTTGCCGGCGTAGACTTCCGGAAGCGTCAGCACCTGCACTTCTGCAAACCCGAACTCCTCCTCCGCTTCAGGAACAAGCCTGAGCAACTGTGGCGGGTGAACTGAGCCGCGCATCACCGGTGACGTCTCGATCTTGATGCCCGAGTTACCCAGCTGCACCAGCAGGCGCTTGTCATCGCCCTGCTGCGCAACCTGAACCTGTACGCCCCTGATCTCCCGCTCCAGCCCTGACTGCAATCGCCTCAGTGCAGCGTCAATGTTCGCCATCGCCTCCTGGCGACCCTCAACAGGCAACCAGGTGAGATCAATATCCACCGACAGGCGAGGCATCTCCCGGTAGAACAGGTTGATGGCTGTTCCGCCCTTCAGGGCAAAATCACTTTCCCCGGAGGCCACCCGCAGCGCACGGACCAGCAGCTGAACCTGGGCCCTATAAGTTTCACGTGCCACTGCTGACCTCCCCTGCTGGCATGAAACCGGGCGGAACAGTGATGCGGTAACCGGGGTGCAGGCGACCACCCTTGATGAACTCCCGATCCCCTGAACCCAGGTCAAACTCCTCGACATCCAGATACTTCCGCCAAGCATGCGCATGCCGATCAGCAAACACGAAAAACAGGCGCTTCACTTTCACGGACCGGCAGTCTTTAAGCAATTCAGTCAACAGTTTCGGCCGAAGGCCAGTCAGGCTCTCGAACACACGATCCAGGTCATCAAAACCTTCGTTGGAGGGCAGTTCATCCAGCGCTTCCAGAACTGCACGCTCCGAAGATGAGCGAACCAGCTCAAATGACCACGGACCGGGAGGAGATCCTTCTTCGACAGCACCTGAGTTAAGTGTCGTGACGCCAAGCTTGATATCACCAAACAGGCTCGGTTTCCGAAACCTCAATTCTGTCTCCAGCTTCAGTTTCTTCAGCCAGGAAGGTGGTGAAGTCGAGTAGAGGTACCTCACTGTCTTGCCCCCCAGCCGCAGATAATGAGCGTGACCATGCAACTCAAGTGCGCTCGGGCCACCGACATGAATCCTGTAGCCCATCCACTGCGCAGACAGCACCGGGAAAAGCCAATCCGGCGTCCAACCTTCCCTTGCCACCGATCGCGGTCTTCTGAAAAGACCATGCCCGACACGTTCGAGCCAACCGCTCTGCACGTACTGATGCACCAACTGCCGGCTGAATCCACGGGCACCCAGCCACTGCGAATCAACAAGGAATTCCTCAGGAACCTCAGCAACCAATTGCTTTACAGTAAGAGACTTCTGTCTAGCCATGCTTTACATATTAGCACTTCTATAAAGCCCATGCCGGCTCAGATGGGCGGAACCACCTCCTCTGCTCCATAACTTGGCTCATTGCCCCTCTGAACACCTCATCGATGGTCAAGCCGCTCTCGCTGTCATAACGCTTGTTCGCCACTGCTGCCCCCCCAGGATGCGCACGCCGCACCACAGTTGACGCTGATTTGCTGGTGCCCAGACCCTACAATCAAGTGAGACTGCCAATGATGTACAATAGAGTTGTACAGGAGGTTTGTCGTGAGTCGAACAGTGAATGTAAGTGATGCCCGCGAGAACCTTGCTGAACTGCTCGCCGCGGTTGAGCGGGGCGAAGAAATCATCATCACCCGCCGCAGCAAAACAATCGCCAAGCTCACAAGGCCTGATGAAGTGCGCAAGCCATTCCGTGAGCAGAGTCAGTTCCGAAGTGAGATCCCACCCATGAAGGTACCGGCGGGGCAGTTCATCCGCGATCTGCGCGACGAGGAACGCTACTGAGTGTTGTACTTCGACACCAGCGCGCTGTTGCCGTATTACAGGCACGAGGCGCGGAGTGATGCGGTGGAACAGCTGCTGCTGAGTGGGGAGCCTGTCCTCATCAGTGACCTGACGCGGGTGGAGTTTGCGAGCGCCCTGGCCCGGTGGGTTCGGACGCAAGAAATCGAAGAGCCGCACGCGCAGCGAATCAGCCGCAGGTTCGACGAGGACATCAGGGAGAGCAGATTCATCCGGTGCCGCAACACGCCTTCGCAGATGGACCTGGCGGCGCAGTGGCTTCTCACGCGCACCACCTCCCTGCGGACCTTGGATGCGCTGCACCTTGCTTGCGCGGCAACCGAGAACGCGACGCTGGTAACGCTGGATGAGGTGTTGCACACTGCAGCCGGAACATTCGGCGTTTCGGTACGGGAGGTCCGCAATGATTAATCCGCAACCAGGCAAACGTCCTGCTGGAAGGCCGAGTGACAGCTGACAGCCACTCTCACTCCAGGTGTTCGACCAACCGCAGCGCCAGCACCAGCGCCTGCTCACGCGTTGTGCTGGCAAGGCCAGTCGCATCATCAGCATCAGTCGCACCCTGTGGTCTGAACGCGTCATCGTCCAGGCCGCTGATTATCCCGTTGGCAACCATGAAGTAGACGCTGTCCCGGGCCCAGGGTGCGATCAGCTGATCATCAGCAAACGGTTCGATTTCAGGGAACTCGAGGGCGTATTCCGAATCCGTGGCGTACGTCCACCCAGGGAACGCCAGCTTCTTCACCACCCGCGTCAGCATGGTGGCGGCCTGCTCCCGGTTCAGCAGCGCGTCAGGGTCAAACAGCACGTCGGATATGCCGACTGCCAGATCCTCGTTGAATGCCTTCAGCACATCGCTGTCGTCCGTGTCCTCGAACGGGTCCACCGCAGCGACAACTGCAGCTTCGTCCGCCAGGTGCTCCCATGTGCCCACTACAACCCCAGCAAACTCCGCCCGGGATATTGGCAGGGTCAGATCCGCTGTCATGAGCCGGTCCGGAATCAGATTCAGCTCGGCTGCACGCGAAAGCTCTGACGTTGCCCATTGCGAGGCGCGTTCCCAGCCGCCTCCGGCCGCGAAGTACTCGTAGTTCAGGTCCGGCGTTTCCGCACCTGGCCTCAGGGTCAGGCCCGGCATTGCCACCAGCTCACCAGCCGGAGTAATCCTGAAATCATAATCCTCCAAGTAGCCAGCGTGCGAAGCGCGGACAGCATTCAGTCCGGAGACAACCTCGGCCCGGTACTCGCCGTCCTCATCCGTGACCTGAACGTTACTGGTGCCAAGCACACGCACCGTGGCACCCGGGAACGGCTCACCGGATTCACTGTATACGGTTCCCTCAATCTGACTTACGAACTCGGTTCGGCCGTAATTCACCAGCAGCTTGACGAAGTCAATTGCGAACCCGTCGCCCGCACCGGTAGTCTCATCAAACTGGATTGAAACCGAACCTGACGCTATCTCAGGCAGTGCAACATCCGGAATCTCGATTGAAATGATCTGCACCACCGGACCGGTCTGGTCCACGTTATTGACAACCTCGGCGATATAGGGTGCGTCTTCGCCGTTAAGGGTTGCGGTGAACACGCTGCCCCAAAGCGTCGGCTGGAAATCATCGATCACTATCTGCAACAGCGCATTCCGCACCGTCAGCTCAGCGGTGTCGAATTCCAGCACGATGGGTCTAGTGGTTGCAGCCTCAGGATCTGCGTCCCAGATGCCTGAGTAACCATCCTGTCGATTGCCTTCATAGCTGCTGCCCAGCATGATGCGGTCAGTTCCATCGGCGGCACCTTCCGGAGCCTCCCAGGGGTAGGAGTGCCCCCACATATCGCCAGCTGTGAAGGGATTGATTCCTTCCGGAAAGCCAAAGCCCACGTTGTTTATGGAGCCCACCCGGACCATCAATTCCGCTTCGGCGGTGTTGTGAAGCGTCACGTGCTCGGCGTCCCAGTCACCGTTCCGCGGATCGGTAACGGCGAGTGCGAACGGAAGCCCCAGAGCGCAAGTAAGTACAGCCAGAATCCGCGTCAGCGAATTGGTAAAGGGAAACTGCACCTTGCAGGTGCTCATAAGCGTCGGCCGTCCTGCAAGACAGGGACGGCCACTGCTTCAGTCAGCACGTTCTCTGCATGCGCCACCGGCGCCTCGTTTGCTGTGCCGCTGTCAACCAGAGCGCAACCACCAAAGACGAGCAACAAAAACACGAATACGATTGATAATAAGGAGCTGGGAGCTTCCATGTCACTTCCTTCCCGGGTACTCGGCCACATAACCAACAAATGTTGCGACCGTACGTTAGCACGTAAGCACGAATATTCACTCCTGAGTCACAGCGACTCAGGCACTCAAACGCACCTGCACGGCTCGCTGGCTCGCAAAGTCTGATAAGAGCTGTAATAACGGGGGGACGCCGCACCCACGTCCGGGGTGCGGCGCCATTGGGTTCGAGCCGTCAGGCTCTGTCCCGGCAGGAGGGTCTCACGAGTCAACCTTATTGCACGCCGGTGAACGGAACTCTTACAAATCGGAGTGGGACCGTTGGGTTGCTGCTCAGGACCGTCTTGATCTGACTGCCCAGTCGGCTTTGGGGTCCTCTATATCGTGCCGCTGGACGCCGCCCGTGAAGTATGCCTGGAGTGCTTCATACTGCCGCTGGTAAGCCGGATCAGGGTGGGACCAGTCATGAATGTAGTGGACCGCGGTCACCCCTACCTGGAGAAGTTCCTTGCTGCAGCCGAAGCATGGCCGCATTGTGGTGTAGCAGATTGAGCCGCGGACGCTGATCCCGAACTTGGCCGCCATGAGGATTGCATTCTGCTCCGCGTGCAGGCAGGTGCACAGGTCGTAACCGCTGCCGCTCGGGTACTCCTCGGGGTGGTTGCAGCGGTGACAGCCGCCTTCGTCGCAGTTTGGAGTGCCGGCGGCTGTGCCGTTGTAGCCGGTGGCGACTATGTGCCGGTCCCGAACGAGCAGGGCGCCGACGCGGTTGCCGGTGCAGCAGGCTCGCTCGCGCACGGCGAGAGCTATTCCGAGGAAGTATTCATCCAGATCCGGTCGGTTCATCTTGCCCAAGTCTACCCCCACTGTTCTTCTGAAAGCGGATGCGCCGTACCAGGCAATCCGAAGGTCATGGCCACATCGGAGTGACACTTGTATCAGTCAGCCGGTGACAGCTGAGTCTGTTGCCACGCTCCCCGGAGTGGCATTATCAGTTCACGGCCGGGGGGCTGTAAGCGGGGAAACCGCGAAGAATAACGGAAGAGGGGTCCAGATCCGCATTCAGGATCTGGACCCTTCCTCAGTCAGGTCAGCGGGCTTCGAAGCGACTCAGCTGGCGAATCCCGTGCCAGAGGGGAACGACGGTCGCAGCCGCTGTGATCAGGACCAGGGCGGCCAGCACCAGCAGCCCTTCAGCAGAAAGCCAGTAGCCCGAGCCCGCCTGATTGCTGATCGCACTCCAGGCAG
>CAZPLV010000120.1:0-5897 GCA_964587295.1 uncultured bacterium | reverse complement strand
GGCTTTGCTGAGTGATCTGGCTGCTGACCGTGCCGCGCTGGCGGATCGTTTGGTTTCTCCGGGTTGGCTTTTCCCGGCATTAGGGCTCATGACCGCGCTTTATGTCGCTTCCCCATTCGTTGAGCCTGACGTGGTGAGGCGCACTATCGCAGGTCTTGCTATTGCCGGCACCATCGCGTTGGTATTGGGGTATCAGCGCATTACTGGTGTCAGGGTGTCTCGTGCTGGAGGGCCGGCCCGGCTTACTCTTTGGATTCTCCTGGTCACGACGTTGCTGCTGTTGAGCGTGTCGCTTGGTCTTGCGTCATTTGGGCTGAACTGGTGGCTTGCGTTAACGGGCGCGGCCAGCTTTGGGCTCACGGTGAGTCTGGGGCGGGTGTTCGACCGGCAGTACCGGGAACATGTTCGCCGTGGCCGCTGACGCTCAGTTCAATGAGGTGATTCATGCTCCGTTGCGGCTGCGGATATGCGGCTTGTTGCGCTCAGTCGATGATATCGATTTCTCGGTCTTGCGTGACGCCCTTGGCATCAGCGACGCGAGTTTGTCCAAGCACCTTAAGGTGCTTGCCGAAGCGGGATTCATAAAGACCGTGAAGAGGGCATCCAAAACCAGGGATGATGCCAGGCGCCTGACCTGGGTGAAGTTGACAACTTCCGGGCGAAGGGCGTTCGATGCGCACGTGGAAGAGCTACGGCTTATCTCTGCAGGAGAAGGTACTGATGGGCTGTTGGCTGATTCATGGGGTCGCGCAGATTGAGTCATGGAACCGCTAGTCCGCGACTGAAGTAATCCGTCGGGACGCTGTCAGCGCATTAGCGATCGGGCAAGTACCGCCTGCTGGACCGGCAGCAGGTAGCGCATGAACCGGTAGCCCACAAATGCCTTGTGCTCAATAGCCCCGGCACTGACCTCCCGGCCCCTCATGAACGGAGGACAGGGCGCGAACTGCACCCCGTTCGGTGCAAGATCCAGCAGCTCGCCTGTGATGCGATATGCGGCGAGCAGCTCACTGTGCTCTCCAGGACTGTCAGTCAACACCACGTCTGCCGTGGTTATTGCTGCCAGCAAATCCTCATCCCAAGGCATGCCGGCGACCCGGAGTTCAGCGGGCGCACTTTGCCGGATATTGAGCCCGAATGCCTGCGCCGCATTCCACCAGGCTCGCGCAATGTTCCCGTCGCCACCGACGAACAGGAACCGCAGGGAACCTATTTCGGCGTTCTGCGATAACACGTACAGATTTGACAGGACCTCGCAGGGATGGTCCGACCTCGTCATCGCGTTCACCACCGGCAGGGCTTCGGCAGAGGCCAGTCGCTCGAGGACTGACGGATCGGGATGCCGGACGACCATCACATCAGCCCACTGGGACAGGTACCCGGCAATATCACGCAAGTCCTCGTCCTTATCAAGCGTCTCGGGCGGGAAGTTGATTGGCTGCAGACCAAGCCTGTGAGCCGCCCGTTCAAAAGAGAACCTTGTACGCAGGCTTGACGGTGGGAAGAACATCGCTGCAGCTCCGTCGAAATGCGAGCCGGCGTCGGCATCATACTGGGCAACCAGAGTGAAGAACGATTCCAGTTCGTCCCGGTTCCAGTCCCTGAGAGTGAGTAAGTGCTGCATGATTATGCCGCGTGCCAGTTGCATAGTGAACTCCGGAACATCATGGGCTGACACCCTGAGGGCTTTCGGCAACGACAACCTTCCTGACAAACAAGTGTGCACCTGCTGCGGCCAGTCCGTGAGTCATGGGCTCAGTTATATCCTGCAGGAATGAAACCGTCCTCCCGGCAGATCAACAGTCTCGGAGAGGCACGCCGGATACTGGTAGCCGGTTCCTCCGGGGCAGGCAAATCCACGCTGGCCCGGCAGCTGGCCCAACGACTGGACTTGCCGTACACGGAGCTTGACGCCCTGCATCACGGCCCGAACTGGACGCCCCGGCCCCAGTTCATGGAGGATGTTGACCGTTTTTCCAGTGAGACATCATGGGTTACCGAGTATCAGTACACGCAGGTCAAGCCGCTGCTGGCTGCCCGTGCCGATACGGTCGTCTGGCTTGATTACGGCCGGGCACTCGTGCTGTGGCGCGTTGCGAGCCGCACGGTCAGGCGCAGACTCCGGGGCGAGGTTCTCTGGAACGGCAACCGCGAACCTGGACTGTTCCACTCGTTCCTGCATCCGATGGGCGTAGTGCCATGGTCGGTCAGGACCCACTCCCGTAACCGTCGCGAGATGGCAAGTCTCTGCGGTCACCAGCACCTGGTCGTCGTTCGGCTGAGCACGCCTGCCGAGACTGGGGCCTGGCTCGATGACGCCATAGCGGCGACGTCGGCTAGCCGCGCTGACCGCTGACGGGGCCGCCAGGCCAGCTGCCTGATTCTGCCGTCACCAACTGCCTCATTTTGCCTGGCGTTGAGCGCCTTGGCTTCAAGGATTTTCTCCTCACCCCTTTGGTGGATGCGGATCATTCCCAGGCGCAATGGTGCGCTTGTCGCGAATCGCGCCATCCGTTCCCTGAATGGTGAGCTCCCCGCCACCGGCTTTCGTGAGATTCTGCGTGCCCGCTTCAACGGCTTCTTTCTGCGTGTCATGGATACTGGCGGGACGGCTTGCATCGCTGCGCTTGTTTGCCCACTTGCCATCGGGTCGCTGGTAGATGATTCGGTCCTGTGTCTTTGCCATGGCGATACATTAGCGTTAGCACGGGGGTCACCGAAAAGGGTTCTGCTCACATTGCTGAATGTCAGGGGCGCCCTTCTGGCCGCGGTTCACGCCTGACCGTGCTCAGCCAATTGGCTCACCGGAGCGAGTTGAGTGCTCTCAGCTGACGGGTGCCTGCGCTCATACCAAACCCAGAACACCACGACCGCCAGCAAGACCTCGGCAAGGTCCCCACCGTAATACATCAGTTGCGCGGCCGCCTGCAGCTCTTCCACGCCAGCGGCAGTTCCCGCGGGCAGCAACCTCGCGTACATAATCTTCGCCAGGTTCGCGTGCGCGGCCATGCCCACGAAAAGCGTTCCAAGCCGCAGCGGAAGGGACCAGCGCGGCGCACCAGGCTCCACTTGCGCGATGACAACGGCGAACAGCATCCCCGCAGCGAACAGGTGGAACTGGACCAGCCAGTGAAAGGCCGTGCTGCTCAGCATCAGCTGATACAGCGGGGTCAGGTACAGCAGGTGCAGTCCGCCGACGCTCAGCAACAGCGCCAGTGGGGGCGAGGCGATCAGTCGAATCGGCCGGGAGTGCAGGAGCCCCACAACGCTTCGCGCCTGTCCTACCGGCAGGCTCCGCAAGAGCAAAGTGACCGGCCATGCCAGTACGAGCGCGACCGGTGCGTACATGCCTGTAAGCAGGTGCTGCACCATGTGCCAGCGGGCATCATCGTGAGCGGCGTGCACAACCCATGGCGAAAGCGCGCACGCGACCAGCAGCATGCCGACGGCGAACCAGACACTCCGCGCCTGCGGCCAGCTGCGGCCACGAGTCCGTTGCCGGAATACAAGTCCGATGTAGATGAATGTCAGGAGAAGTACGACCAACAGCGGAACGAAATCGCTGAGACCGGGAGCCAAGCCGTGATGCCCGTGCATCAGGCTTCGCGCTGCCTGGCTCGGCGCAACAGTATGAAACCTGTGATCAGCAGCACGACTGCGCCGCCGTTCCACATGAGGTCATACGGAAGCAGATCGACGCCGTAGCGGATCTGATGCAGGCGCAGGACTTTGTGGTTCACGAGGCCATCGAAAAGTTGGAAGCCGCCCAGGCCCAGGAACAACGCTGCCCAGAAGTGCAACCGAGCGAACGTGCGTTGCCTCATAAGGTCGGCCATGATGAAGCCGCCGGCGACTATCGCAAGCAGTTCAGCCGCGTGCAGCAGGCCGTCGCTCAGCAGGCCGATTGCGGGTGTCGAGCGGTCGTAGAAATGATGCCAGCCCAGCACCTGGTGGAAGATTATCTCGTCCACACCGGCCATCAGGCCCACTCCGATAAGCGCGCCGCAGAGCAGCGTGCGCCGGGTGTCGATCCGTGCGGCCTCCGCGTAAGCCATGGCTTTGCCTCCCACGCAAAGATAGCAGCGGGAGGCAGTCCAAAAATCAGTGCAGAAATACGTTGCGAGGAACGATCAGTGAATCGGCGCCTCCACCAGCCCGACGTGGTTGCGTCGACACGCTGCCCATATGCAGAGAGAAAAACCCGTCAGAGACGAGGTATTCTTTGGTGCCCCGACCAAGGAATCTAATCCGGGACCCAGCGATTAAAAGTTATGATTGTTTGAGGAAAGCAGGCAAGTGGCGCGTTTTGGCGTCGTCGCTGTTGTTCGCAGTGAAACCTGCGGGTGGCTTTGGAGGTAATGCCCCTTGTATCTGTCGAGTAGTTATGCCCGGGCTTTATTGTCGGGCATCTTTATTGTTCTTTTGCCGGTGCTTTCCGCATGCGCTGACCCTGGTGAACTGCCGGAAGTAGGGAATCCGCCACCTGTGAACTCAATACCGTTCCTCGCGGATGAGCTGGTCGTTGGATATGAAGGAACTGGGGCCGTTGAGGTGGTTTTTCAGTTTGAATCGGCTGACGGTGTGGAGTTTGATATTTCAGCCGGCAGAATTGATGCTGAGGGACGACTGAGCCTGGAGCCGGGTAAGCCGCCGGCAGCTGCGCTTGGATTGCTGCGCGAATCAGTTCCACATGATGTCGACGTGACGGTCAGTGTGCCGGATGCCCTGGCTGCTCTTGTGGTGAAAATCCTTGCGGGGGACGATGGCGCTATCCACATTACGGATGGGGTGCGGTCAGCCTCGCATGACGGTGTCACAGAGGATATCTCCATCGTTTACGTGGATAGGGATGCCCGTATTGCTTACGATTTCGTAGATGACAGCGGTGTCCGGGTAGTTGCAGATGTGCAGTATCGTGCCGGCTGGAACGTACGGGCTGGTGCTTGGGAGGAAGGCGGTGCATACCGCATCACGGTGCGTTCCCCACAGCAGTTCATCTGGCACTGGGTTGGCCTGACCGATGAAGCTGATCAAGAGGAACCTTCAGGGGACCAGCCAGGGGGTGACGACCCGGGAGATGAGCTTGACCCTGAGGCTCCTGGAGACGAGGAACCAGGTGACGATAGGCCAGATGGGGAGGAGCCTGTCTTCGAAATCCGCGCGTTCATTGAGGATTATGATTTCGGGAACAGGGACATTATTGTTACGTACTTTGACGCTGACTGGAATGAGGTGGAGGTGATTGGTGGCGCCATCACCAGCGACGGCTGGATGGTTCTGAGTCCACCCGATCCCCCCGAGGAAGCAAAGCTTCCGATTGAGGACGCTTTTCCGAATGACGAATACGGCCCGGTGACTTTCAGTGATCCGACGGTGCCTTTTGCTTTTCCCGGACACATCTCCATACGCCATGGCGGACCATTGGAGGTTGGGAGCAGGAGGGATGCAGCTTTCTACGATGTGGAGCTCGGTGACGCGATAGGGCAACTTGTTTACGCAGACAGAGACGTTGAAGTCCGTGCAGAACTATTTGACAGCGGATCTCGGGCAGACAGTATTGATATCGTTTTGAAGGCGGGCTGGAACCTGATCGCTACAGAGGTTATTGCAATAAGGCCCTCTGACGACCATTGGGATGATTGGCCGCACGTTTCCTATCACTTGACCACCTGGGACCCTGATGACCTGAACTGGTACTGGTATCGCATGCCCACGAATGACAGTTTCCCTTTCAGCACACGGATTGACGCGTACGACGGGCCGGATGCCCGGGTATGGCAGGAGTGGACGGAGGAGTACGAGGAAAGTCGGCTTACATCACGGGGTAGTGCAGGAGTGCTCACAGCCGATGGGGTACTGACGCTGGAGTTTTATGGCCAATCCGACGGGCTGATTCC
>CAZPLV010000119.1:0-5969 GCA_964587295.1 uncultured bacterium | reverse complement strand
ACCGCGCGGACAACGTTCAGCACGTCGCCACTGCCATCGGCCTCAAGAGCGCGAATCGGCAGGATGGTGGCGCGCGGTGCAATCTGACGCACGATGCCCGCCACGAGGGTTCCGTGGCCATAGGCCGTGTCCGCAGCGTTACCAACTTCTGAGGGATCGTCGTCATTATCAACAAAGTCATAGCCGAGTGGGGACAAAGCATCGGCAAGTGCCGGGTGACTGGTGTCTACTCCGGTGTCGATTACAGCCACCAGTACATCCAATCCAAGCTGCTTCGCTTCTTTGTGGCCCTCATGGAGCTCAATGTGCTTCCAGGTGTTCGTGTTCTCGGGCATCCATTCAAACTGGCCGTCAGCCCAGACCCGGCTGTTGCCGTCAGCCCAGACGCGGCTGTTGCCATCGGCCCAAACACGGCTGTTGCCGTCAGCCCAGACCCGGCTGTTGCCGTCGGCCCAGACGCGGCTGTTGCCATCGGCCCAGACCCGGCTGTTGCCAAGCGGTTCCAGAGTAGCGCTGGTGAAGAAGCGGTCTTCGTTCGGTTCAGGCTTGACGCCCGCGACTTCTGCGTCATTCATAGTGCTGAGCGAAGGAACACTGTCCAGGCCGATGAATCCAACCGGTGCGGCTGGTCGGACACTCGCGGTGGCCAGGTCGCCCGGAACAACCGGAACCACAGTGCCGCCCATGACGTCCGCAATCGCAGCAATGTCGGTCGTGCCATCAAGTTCAACGACAACGACATAACTGGGGGTGTACGGTTCTCCAGGAACGAAGGTGTTGCCTGGCCTGTCAGCCTGCTCAGACTCAACCGGTGGTGTACTGCACGCCGCCAGCAGCACCACTGTCGCAGCTGCTGCAACCAGTACTCCGAAGCGTTTTACTTTACTCTCGTTGCCTGTCAAAATCGACACCCTTTCAGAGTCACTTCGGGGTTGTGACACTCTCCCCTGAAAAATGCTAGCCGAGCCGCCATTACGGAACTCTTACAAACAGGCGGCTCACTTCAGCTGCCGCACCCGACGCCAGGCTAGCCCGGTACTGGGTGAAAACAGGAAAGCGAGCAACAGCATTATTCCCGCTGTCGTCGCCATCATGCCACCAATACTAACGTTAATGGCCACTGCAAGCCAGTAACCGATTCCACTTGCAACAATGGACACAGTGACTCCTGCCACAATCATCCAGACCAGGTTGTCGGTGAGCAGGCGCGCGACACTTGGCGGAACTATTGCGAAGGCAACGAACATTATTGCTCCCACAGCGTCGAATGCGGCCACCGCGGTCGCACTGGTCAGCCCGAGAAGCAGGTAGAACAGGACGCCGGGCGCAAAGCCCAGGGCACGGGCTAATCCCGGGTCAAATGTCGCCAGCTTGAGTTCCTTGAACAGAAAGACGACGAAAGCCAGATTGATCAGCGTCATCACACCAAGTGTCAGCAGGGAGACGGGCACGTGGTGGTCACCGATCTGGGTGGTGTTGAGCCATACAAAGCCGATTTCGCCGAGAAGCACAGTGTGTTGGTCGATGTGCACGTCCCGTGCATACAGATTCATCAGAAGCACTCCGGCGGCAAAAAGCACCGGGAAGACGAGTCCGATGGCTGCGTCCTGACGCACCCGGCCGGAGGACGCGACAAGTTCGGTGAGCCAGACGGTGAGCAGGCCGGTCAGAGCAGCACCTGCAATCTGGAGAGGACCGCTCACCTGTCCCGTCAGCAGCCAGACAACGACGATGCCGAGGACGACAGAGTGACTGATGGCGTCCGTAAGCATGCTGTTTCCGCGCAGCACCAGAAAGGTTCCAAGCAGTGAGGCTGCGGCGCCCACCAGCGCACCTGTAACCATTATCTGGAGGCTGATGTTGCTGAGGAAGGCTTCCAGCATCAGCCTCTGCCCCGTCCGAGTGACTCAAGGATGCGTTCGGCAGCACGCTGTCCGGCCTCGGTCAGCTGCCAGTGTTCGCCCTCGCCCGGCATGTGCTTCATTGACCGGACCAGGCCGCTCCCTTCGAGCCGTTTCAGCGCGCGGCTGGTGCCCAGGCCGAAGTATGTGTTCAGCATGCCCTGTTCCACAGCGTAGTCAGGGTCGTCGTGCTCGCCCGCCAGGCGCAGCATCAGAGTGAGCAGCTGCCGGCTGCGCAGGTTGCGGGACTGGCGTCCCCGGACGGCGCTCTCCCAGATGACTCCGCGCGCCGGGGCGAACAGTATCGATATGACTGCAATGGCGCTTATGGCCAGGACAATCAGCGGCCCGGTGGACAGCCCTCGCTGCAGGCTGCTGAGCAGCGCTCCGGCAAGGCCGCCTGCAGCGCCGAACAGAGCGGCAAGCAGCAGCAGCGGTTCCAGCCGGTTGACCCATTGGCGGGCAGCCACGGCGGGCGCGATTATCATGGCGGACATCAGCACGACCCCCACCATCTGAAGGCCCATCACGACTGCCACGGCGACAAGCATGGTGAGTATGGTTTCCAGGATGGCCACCGGCAGACCGAGCGTGCTGGCAAACAGCGGGTCGAATGCAGTAACTTTGAACTCTTTCCAGAAGATGATGACGACGGCCAGCGCTGCCGCGGTGACAGAGGTCATCAGGATCACATCTGAACGCAGCATTGCGGCTGCCTGGCCGAACAGGAAGCTTTCCAATCCCGCCTGTGACGCGCCGGCATTGTTCTGGATCCAGGTGAGCAGAACAACCCCTACGGCGAATGAAACACTCAGTATCGAACCGAGGATGGCATCGAGCTTAAGGCGACTGTGCCGTTGCAGAACCATCATGAGGGCTGTCGCCAGCAGGCCGCTCACGAGTGCTCCCAGCACGAGTGAGGGCAGGTTGCGGCTTCCGGAGATTATGAAGCCGAGAGCTATGCCGGGCAGGGCGGCATGGGACAGTGTGTCGCCAATCAGACTCTGACGCCTCAGAACGGCAAAGCTGCCGAGTGTGCCACTGAGGATTCCGAGAAGGATGGCGCCGGCCGCAACGTTCTGGATGGTGTGGTCGCCAAGCAGGGCCGGCCAGTTCACTGCTCAGGCTCACTCTCCGTGCCGAAGAGGCGGTTGCCTTGCAGCAGGGCTATCTGACCGCCGTAAGCACTGCGCAGGTTGTCCGGGGTGTAGACCTCGTTGACCGGTCCCTGGGCAATCACCCTGACGTTCAGAATCAGCATCCAGTCGAAGTACTGGGTGACGGTCTGCAGGTCATGGTGCACGACGACCACTGTCTTGCCTTCGTCGCGCAGTACCCGCAGCAGGTCGATGATCACGCGTTCAGTGGTTGCATCGACCCCTGCCATCGGTTCGTCCAGGAACAGGACCCGAGCCTTCTGCACCAGTGCCCGAGCCAGGAACACGCGCTGTTGCTGGCCACCGGACAGCTGGCTGATCTGCCTGCCTGCGTAGCCGAGCATGCCGACCCGCTCCAGAGCATCACGGGCTTCCTGTCTGTGCCGCGCACCGGGCCGCCTGATCCAGCCGATACGGCCATACAGGCCCATGAGAACCACATCGAATGCCGTCACGGGAAAGTCCCAGTCGACTGTGGTGCGCTGCGGTACGTAGGCTATGTCGCCACGCTGACGGGCTAGCGGACGGCCGTGAACGTAAGCGTGTCCGGCAGCTGTCGGTACGAGTCCGAGGATGGCCTTGATCAGCGTGCTCTTGCCGGCACCGTTCGGGCCGACAATTGCCGCCAGGACCCCTGGAGGTACGTCAAGGTCGATGTCCCACAGAACCGGGCTGCTGCGGTAGCTGACGGTGAGGTCTTCGACGTGTACGGCCAGTTCGGGTTCGTGTATCACTCCCGGTTCCAGCTCCTGGCCCAGTCCTGAAGCTGTGCGGGCAGTTCCGGTACGGTGCCGCCAAGCGCTTCGGTGATCACGGTTGTGTTGTGCACGAGCATGCCAATCAGCGTTCCTTCCGGCTGGTCTGCTGGACCCATCGCGTCAGAATACAGCTCACCACCAAGCTCGGCTTGATGGCCCGCGGCACGCACGGCTTCCAGTACGGCCTGAATTGTGCGGGGATTGATGGTGCTCTCGACAAAGATGGCGGGCACCTCACTCCGGATGATGAGACTCACGGTTTCCCGGATGTCGGCTATGCCGGCTTCGGATTCCGTACTCAGTCCCTGCACGGCAGAAACTGGTATCAGATAGGCCCGGCCGAAATAGGCAAAGGCGTCATGGGCCGTCACGAGGTGACGCTTCTGTTCGGGAATTGTGGCGATGGCAGCGGCAATCCAGTCGTGGAGTGCCAGCAGGCTGTCCCGGTACGCGGCGGCGTTCAGCCGATAAGTGCTTTCATTGGCCGAATCCAGAGCGGCCAGCTCATCGGCGACTGCCTCTGCCGTGAGGCTGAACAGCCGGGCGTCCATCCAGACATGAGGGTCGGGCGTCAGCCCTTCCTCGTCGGCGGCCAGCAATGCGCTCGCGGGTATGGCAGTTTCCGCAACAGCTGCGGTTGCGCGGAGGCGGGCCACAGCTGCGAGGACCTCGGCCAGCTGGCCTTCCAGGGACATGCCGTGATAGACAATCAGATCAGCCTGCTGCAGGCTGTGTATGTCACGCGGTGTTGCCTGGTACAGGTGCGGGTCGATGCCGGGGCCCATCATTGCAGTGACCGTCGCATGCTCGCCGGCCACGTTGCGGACCACGTCAGCCAGCTGGCTTGTGGTCACAAGCACCTGGGGCCGGGCGGCTGCAGCAGTTACGGACAGCAGAAACAAAAGCACTCGGACGGTCTTCATCATCGTCACAATCTCCATGGGCAACGCCCGATTCCCAGGTTTAGGCATGCCTAATTCCGAGTCTACTTCCTGCCTTCCCTGCGCGCAAGCGGCTGCTGAGTATAGTCAGACAATGTACCTTCGGACCCTCGGTCGCCTGGGACTGGACGGAAGCTCTTTCCGCCGTCAGAAACCCATGCTGCTGCTGACACACCTTGTCCTGGCAGGTCCCCGTTCGAGGCGCCACCTTGCTGACCTGTTCTGGCCTGGTGCCAGCGACAACCTCAACAGCCTGTCTGTTGCGCTTTCGCAGATCCGCAAAGGGACTGACGTCAAGATTCATGCTGACGACCAGCACGTCTGGTGCGAGCTTGCCAGCGATGTCAGCGACCTGCGCCAGGCACTGAGGACCCGGGACCTGGAACGGGCGCTGGATCTGTACCGGGGTCAATTCCTTGACGGTGCAGACGCGGATCTCGGTGCTGAGCTCGAGGAATGGCTTCTGGAAACCCGCGAAGTGCTGGCCCAGGAGGTCCAGAATCAGCTGCTCGAGGAGGCCGAGGTCCATGCCGCCGTCGGCGGCTTTGCAAAGGCAGCTGCTTTCGCAGCCCGGGCATGGGAACTGCACGGCGCTCCGGAACCTGCGCCTGAGACCCTCACCCGTTACTGCACGCTGCTTGTTGCCGGCGATAATCCGCTGTATCACTCGGTTCAGCAGGCGGCGGCCGAGTACGGGATTGAAATCAGCACTCCAGCCGAAACTGCGCGCACAGCGCTCCGGCGTCAGGTTCTCGGCAGGGCGGCAGAGCTGCGCCAGCTCCACGCGGCGGTACCGGGAAGCTGGACATGGCTGCAGGGACCCGAAGGCATGGGCAAGACAACACTGCTGCAGCAGCTGACTGGCACATACATGCCTGCACGAAGCGGCCTGCCCTACGCCAGCCTTGAGCCACTGCTGGTCCACTTTCCTGATTTTGAACCAGCGTCCCTCAGTCAGATCCTGAGCAAGACGGAAGGCACCTGGCTCATCGATGACTGGGAACACATGGACGATGCCTCGCGTGAACTTCTGACCCAGCTGCAAGGTGTGCACATCCGGGCGACAGTGCTGGTCAGCTCAACGGAAGCGCCTCCATTCCCGGTCGAGAACCATCTGCACATCGGACCGCTTGACCGTGAGGCGCTGCAGGCGGTTGAACAGGGCTGGGAGCGGACCGGCGGGCTGCCGCCGCTGGTGTCTGCGGTCCTGAA
>CAZPLV010000118.1:0-5987 GCA_964587295.1 uncultured bacterium | reverse complement strand
CCGTCCGCATCTTCTTCGGAGTCGGCGGCCCGAACTACACCAGCAGCTTCCACGTCATCGGTGAAATCTTCGACCGCGTCGCAGTGGAAGGCGGCAGCCTCATCAACGAGAACGTGCAGACCACCATGGTCCCTGCCGGCGGAGCCACCATAGTCGAGTTCCAGGTGGACGTTCCCAGCACCCTGGTCCTGGTCGACCACTCACTCTCCCGCGCAGAACGCGGCCTGATGGGCCACCTGATAGTCGAAGGTGAGGAGAATCCGGAAGTGTTCCGCGTCAACGAGGAACCGGTCAGCCTCGAAGGCGATACTGCCCACCAGCACTGAGTCCTATACTGAAGCAGCTATGACAGCTGCACCACGGCCACAAACTCCTTAAGACGGGTTGCCCTGCTCACCGATCCCGGTGAGCAGGGTTTCCTCTTTACTCAAACGGCGCCCAACAGTCGCCGGAGGACAACAACGTGAACCGATACGAAGTACTGCTCATCCGCTTCGGGCTGCTCTACCTGGTACTGACTGGAGTGCTCGGCGTACTGTTCATGCTGCAACCGCACCTGGCCGCCTACTTCCGCGTCATCCACGTGCACCTGGGCTTCCTTGGCTTCTTCCTCTCCCTCGTCATGGGAGTCGCATTCTGGATGATGCCACGACCCGGCGGCATGCGTCAGGAAGGCGCCACCGCCGCCACATTCTGGCTGCACAACCTGGGGCTCATATTGCGGGCAGTCGGAGAACCCTGGTTCCGCGCAGCCGGCGGCGTGCAACCACAGGTGCTGATGGCAGCCGGCGGCTTTGCCTCGCTGGCAGCAATGATTGTGTTTGCACTGTCAATGGCCCGGCGGGTGCGGACCGCAGAGGAAATCCAGAACCTGCGCCGGGACGCACGCCTCAGGCGGGAGGCGGCCGAACAGGTCAGGCAGGAAGACTGAGCGACTCGAGGGACTTCTGCAGCGCTTCCTCGTCGACCAGGTCAGAGAGCATAATCCCGCCGAAAGCGGTACGAACTGCGGCCGTGGCCTGGAACCATGCTTTCTTGATGCCACAACGCCCCCTGCGCTGCTGCGTGGCGCACAGCTCCTTGGTCTGGCAATGATCTGCAATCACCCGCCCCGAAACGGCCTCAATCACGTGCAGCATGCTGACCTGCCTCAGATCCACCAGCAGCTCAACCCCGCCTTTACGGCCCATCCGGCTGCTTATGAAGCCGGCCGTGACCAGTTTGCGCAGCACTTTGGCGAGGAACGCCGGTGGAATCTGCAGGTGTTCCGCCACGATGGCAGCATTGGTCCCGGGATTCTCACAGATGTTGACCAGGGCATGGATGGCGTAGCTCTCCTCACGCTTGAGAAGCGTCCTGATGGGGGTTTCGGCAGGTAGTGGTTGCATCAACACTCCAGACCGCTTAAGCGGCAAGACTCGGATTCAACTGGTGGTAATGGCGCTGCTGGGCCACTCCCGTGTACTGCGCCCATTATTGCTCAGGTGTCGCCAAAAAGCTCTTCATAGCTGCTCGACAGCCGCAATTGGCTGAAGTTCACTGTGCGCTCCTCCTGGGGACGCCGATGCCAGCGACCGTCAGCCTGACGCCGGTACCAGGCCAGAATGGTGACCATGCCGTCGCCTTCGGGCCGAAGCTGCGCCCGGATCACCGTGCCACTGTCAGTCGTCCGCTCAATGACACGTTCATTGCTGAACAGCGGCAACTGGTGACTGAGTGGCGGTGGCGTGTTTCTGCTCATAGGCGCTGACGTGCAGTATCGGCTGATCTGATCGACCTGGAGGGTGCCTCCGGGTCCTGCTCAAGGTGCTCACTGTAATTGCTTGTGAAGGCAGCTCCGAGCAGGAATATCTGCATTGCATAGTATATGAACAGCAGCAGCGCCACCAGCGTCCCGGCCGCACCGAACGCGGAGCCTACCGTGCTCATGCGCAGGTAGATCAGGATCAGTTCCTGACCGATCCGGAAGAAAATCGCAGTAAGCAGCGCACCGACAACCAGCGGCTTCCAGCCCACGCGCCGGTGCACCAGTATCTTGTGTACCGCGACGAACACCAGAGTCATTACTGCCAGCGTCAGGACCT
The DNA here is from genome assembly GCA_964587295.1 of uncultured bacterium. GTDB lineage: Bacteria > Deinococcota > Deinococci > Deinococcales > Trueperaceae > CALDPK01. The sequence goes on along the minus strand of CAZPLV010000118.1, from coordinate 3,903 downwards.
GCGAACCGAAACCGAGCATGAACTCGTAACCCCTGAAACGGTCGCCCAGTTCGCTGGCCAGGCTGTTGAGCACGGTTTGCGCGGTCAGCGCAGCAACCCCGATTGCGGCCAGCGCGAGCAGGATGAGCAGTGAGAGCAGGCGCATGAACACGACCTGCCAGACACCCGTGTAGCGCGGCTCATCCACGCCCCACAGCTGATTCAGGGCTCCCTGCATCGCGGTGAACAGGTTGGTGCCGGCAAAGAGCAGCAGGGCCACGCCGATGATGGTGGCAAGCTGATTCTGGCCCTGCACGGTGGAATCAATCAGGCCGCTCAGAAACTCGGCGACCTGAGGGCCAAGCTGAGCAGTCACGAACGCCGCAAACTCGTCGCGCGTCTCAGACTGGCCAAAAAAGATGCCGGTGATGCCGAGCAGGATGATCAGGAGTGGAGCCAGCGAAAAGATCGTGTAATACGACAGTGCTGCCGCCAGTCTGGGACCGGCGTTATCGGCGTAAGCCCTCACCGTGCCCCGGAGCAGGTTCCAGGCTGTACGCAAAACGGCCACCCCCTGAAGCTGAGTTTAGCTCTGTTCGGCTTCCGGTTTCTGTAAGTTCAGGTGTTCATACAGAAAATCAAGCTCAGCCTGCAGTCGTTGCACCTGCCCGGCAAGGCCAGCCTCAGCGCCAGGTTCAACCGGTTCATGACTTTTCCGTGCCGTTGCGCGGATACGGGGCCGTTGCTTCTCAGGATCGGGGTTGAACGTGTCGACCCAGCGGTCCTGACTCTGACCGGGTGAGCGGCCGGTATTGCGCGCCAGCACGGGCTGGTGGGCTGCGAGTCGCTGCAGGCTGTCCTCCACCTGCGCCAAAGAGCCAAAAGTGACATAACGCTCGGTGCGCGCACGCAGTTCCCCTGCTGTCTGCGCTCCACGCAGCATCAGCACGGCCAGTACCGCCATGTCGTGCCGGTTCAGTCCCAGCACATCGTCGAGCAGGTGACGGTGTTTACTTACCCGCTCTCCGCTGGCCATGACGCTGCGCGCCATGCCCTTGCTGGCCAGAGTACGCAGGGTTTCCTCGATTTCCTGCAGATGGTAGCTGGTGACCGGTTCCCGGTTGCTCTTCTGGTTGCAGGCAAGAAGCAATGCGTTCGTAGAGAGCGGGTAGGCTTCCGGTGTCGTGCGTTCCTTCTCGATGAGGCTGCCGAGAACCCGCACTTCAATCGGGCTGATACTCACGAAGCGAATATTACCAGACGCTGCGACGTTGGACGGCCGGGAAACCACGCTCTTTGCCCAGAACCTTCAAAGCTGCCAACAGAGTTGCCCAATCAGCGGCAGCATCCAGTGGTGACGGGCTGTTCTCTCCCCGAAAAATCGCAAGGCATGCCTCCACGACATCCGGGTCGAACTGCCGGCCGGATTGACTCTCAATCTCGGCCAGCGCCTCACTCACCGGCCAGGCTGGCTTGTACGGCCGGGCTTGAGTAAGTGCGTCCAGCACGTCACTAACGGCGACAATACGGGCAGCCATCGGTATTGCGGTCCCACTCAGCCCATTGGGATAGCCTTTGCCGTCCCAACGCTCATGATGTGAGAGGCTGATGCTTTCAGCCAGATGAAGCAGCGCCGAACCGCCGGCAGACAGGATGCGCGCACCGATGATCGTGTGGCGGCGCATCAGTTCCATCTCATCGGCGTCGAGCCGACCGCTCTTGAGCAGCACCGAATCCGGAATCCCAATCTTGCCAACATCATGCAGCCGGGCGGCAGTAAACAGCACCTGTAAATCAGCCTCGGGAAAGCCCAGCACATAGCCTATAGCAGCGGCGTTGCGCCCCACCCGGCGTGTATGCGTGCCGGTGTCATCGTCACGGTACTCCGCCGCAACCGCGAGGCGGGTAACTATCTCAATCTGCGCCTCTTCCAGCTCACGGGTTCTGGACAGTACCTTATCCTCTGCATCCTTGCGGGCCTGCTGCAGGTACTGGGACTTCAGGCGATAGACTTCCGCCTGGTGGTTGGAGCGCTCCAGCTCGAACTTGACCGTCAGCTGCCTGGTTCTTTCTTCGCTCTTCTCATCGTGCAGGCGCTGCCGTTCTTCCTGGAACTTCCGGGCGTGATCCAGAGCCGATTTGTAGTCACCAAGCGACTCAAGCGCCTTGGACAGCAGCTCGTGGGCACTGATCAGGTGATGCCGGTCGCCAATCTCGGTCGCCAGTTCAACGGAGCTGCGGAGCGTGGTAACGGCCTGCTCCCCCAGACCGCGGGCCAGCTGCACCGACGCCAGATTAATGCCCGCTCCGAGCTCACCGTCGCGGTAACCGATCTGCTTGGCTATCTGAAGTGCCTTGCTCAATGCCTCAGCAGCAAGCTGCAATTCGTTGCGTTCTATGTACACCTTGCCAAGGCCATCAAGGTTGTCGGACTGGTACTGCAGTGAGCCGGCCTCGATCGAGTTCTGCAGCGCTTCTGAGTACAGGCGGGCCGCATCCGCAGTCTCGTTCTTGCGCAAGGCGATGCTAGCCAGATTGTTGAGTGCAGCGGCCACCACCAGCTTGTCGCCGGCGGCCGCAGAAGATTCCTGGGCTTCTTCGTAGAAGCGCACTGCTTCGGCTGTTTTGCCAATTCGCGAATACAGGATACCCAAGGCAATGAGGTTTGAGTTTGCGGCACGGTTGTTGACTCCCGCTGCCTTGAAACGGTCATATGCATCCTTCAGAAACTCCAGCGCTTCTGCATGGTTGCCCAGCATCCGGTGAATCTCGCCGATATTCGTGCCAAGCGTCGCCAACTTCACGTCACCCAGTCCGGCTGCAATCGCCCTGCGCCTGGCACGGTTGAGCATGTCGAGGGCGCGCTGGTGCTGACCCTGTGCGTCGATGATGCTTGCCTGCAGGTTGACGGCGTCAACCACCAGGTCCTGAGCGCCACACCGTTCGGCCAGGCGGTACGCGTTGTCAATCCGAGCCATCGCATCCTCAAAACGGCCGACCGCACGTAACGATCGCCCGAGTGCAAGGTTCGCGATTATCGCCGACTGCTGATCGCCTGCCCGTCCCGCACAGGTCACTGCCGTCTCCAGGTAGTTCAGGGCGGCGTCATGCTCACCCAGCAGCCTGGCGGCATTGCCAGCCAAAAGAGCCGCCTGCGTGCGCACGGCGGCATCTTTATGGCGGATCAGGGGAACAACCCCGCTCAGCACATCCGCGGGCTGGGCTTCCAGGATTTCGCGGAACGACTCGATGTCATTGAGCACGTCGTTCACAGCCCGCTCCTCAGTCCTCATGGTTGTTCCGTCAGGCGTGACTTACTTCAGTCCACAACTTCGTCGAGGAACTCCTCGATGTCAATGCGGCCGGCTCCGAGCCATTGGCCATCTGGTCTATTACCCTTGCGGTATTTATTGTCCGAACGGTGATAAATTCCGGCGCTCTCCTCAAACATTTCACGGGCAAATCGGTGCTTGCTGACTTCATGCTCCGGTTCACCTAGAGCGAGCGCAAGGGCACCGGCCACAACCGGAGCTGCCATTGAGGTTCCATACCCGGCTGCACTGCCCAGATCAGGATAAGGGCCATAAATGCCCTCGCCGGGGGCTGCGATTTCCACGCTGCTGCCGTAATTCGAGAATGCCGACTTCATGTCATTGTTGTCAACGCTGGTGACGCTGATGACGAAGTCAAGCTGATCGGCAATGTTTGCCGGGAAATTCACCCTTTGCTGATTGTTGTTACCGGCTGTGGTCGTTACGAATACGCCCTCGGCGTCAGCGTAACGGATGGCTGCTTCGAGCGCCGGACTCACATCAGGCCCACCGAGCGAAAGGTTGATCACGTCAGCACCCTGCTCAACAGCGTAATAGACCGCGCGGACAACGTTCAGCACGTCGCCACTGCCATCGGCCTCAAGAGCGCGAA
>CAZPLV010000117.1:0-6002 GCA_964587295.1 uncultured bacterium | reverse complement strand
TTGGTGATGTCGATTGATTCGATGATGTTCACACCGCTGCGCAGGAGCAGGCCGAACGTGTTGCTGAAGCTGGCAATGGCGCTCTTCTGCACCAGTGGGCCGAACACCGGCAGGCGCAGAGCCAACCCGTCGATTACGTGTCGCCCCTGGTCTGTCCTGTAAAAGAGGATGAAACCGACGATCAGCAGGGCGACTATGCCGAACACCAGCCACCATTGGAAACGCAGGAAGTCCGAGATGGCAATCAGCACCTGGGTAATCACCGGCAGGTCACCGCCCAGTTGGTCAAGAATCGTGGCGAACTGCGGCACGATGCTGGTAAGCAGGAAGTACGTGACACCAAGCGCGATGACGAGCACCACAACCGGATAGGTGAGCGCTGACTTGATCTTGCCGCGCAGCTCCGACTGTTTCTCCTGATAAGTGGCCACCCGTTCAAGGATGCCGTCCAGGTTGCCCGAGGCCTCACCGGCCCGGACCAGATAAACGTAAAGCCTGTTGAAAATGCCCGGGAACTTGGCAAGTGCGTTCGAGAGCGGCAGACCGGTTTCGACATCCTCGCGCACGTGCTTCAGCGCGTCCTTCATGCCCTGCTTGTCAGCCTGTTTCTGCAGGATGGCCAGTGACTGCACGACGGGCAGGCCCGCGTTGATCACGGTGGCAAACTGGCGGCTGAACAGTGTGACGTCCCGCAGGCCGGGACGGCTGCCGATATCAAGCCACTTGGGCAGCTTGATGTCCGCGTTCAGGCCGGTCTTGGGAGTCCTGATATCACTGACGAAATAGCCCTTTTCACGCAATGCGGCAGCCACATCACGCTGGGTGGCTGCTTCCATCGTCGAGGTGAAAGCCTTGCCGTTACGGTCGCGTGCCTTGTACTCAAAAACGGGCATGCGTTCCTCCAGTCAGCAGAAATCCGGTCACTGAGGTTGATTATAGCCCGTGGTCGCGCGTCCGCCTGATACATTCACCACTTCAGCTGATGCAACAATGCCGGTGGATATGAGCAGACCTGTCGCACCCCGCCGCAAGGCACTCCCCCGGGAAAGCCTGACCGCCCGCCGCGAGCGCGCCGGTTCCATCCTGGCTGAACTCAGAACCGTGTACGGCGAAGCACGCACCGAACTCGACTACAGCACCCCGTTTGAACTGCTTATTGCCGTGATCCTGTCTGCCCAGGCGACCGACGTCAGCGTGAACAAGGCAGGGCCAGGCCTTTTTAGCGCCTACCCGGACGCCGCCAGCATGGCGCGGGCCGAACCTGAGGATGTGATGCCGCTTATCAGTTCCATCGGACTGTTCCGCTCGAAGGCAAGAAACATCGTGGCCACGGCACGGCAGCTCACCGCCGAATATGACGGCCGCGTTCCTGCAACCCGCGAGGAGCTGATGAAACTGCCCGGTGTCGGCCGCAAAACCGCGAACGTAGTACTCGGCGCGCTTTACAACATCCCGGCAATCGCCGTGGACACGCACGTCGGCCGGCTTGCCCGGCGTCTCGGTTTCAGCAGGCAGGCCAATCCCGACAAGGTGGAGCTGGACCTTCAGAAGACCTTCGACGAAAGCGACTGGGTTTTCGCCCATCACGCCCTGATTCTGCATGGCCGGCGCGTCTGCACGTCGCGCAAGCCGGCCTGCGCCATCTGCACGATCCGGGACTGGTGCCCAAGCCGCGACAGTTTTGACTGAATCAGCCTGGGCAATTGCCGGTTGAGAGCAGGCACGGGTAGGCGGGCACCACCTCCCCCGCGGCAGCCCCTGCTACCCTTGGACTCATGAGCAAGACCGCAGCGGCACCCCAGCAGCACGACGTCCTGATAGTCGGGGCAGGTCCCGTGGGCCTGCAGGCCGCCATCCTGGCCAGGCGCGCCGGACTCGGCACTGTGGTGCTTGAGAAAGGCTGCATCGTCAACGCCATCGCCGGCTACCCGACGTACATGACGTTCTTCACCACCTCCGAACGCCTGGAGATAGGCAATCACCCGCTGGTCACGGCAACGGACAAGCCCACCCGCAAGGAAGCGCTGGACTACTACCGCAAGGTGGTCCACAACGAGCAGCTGGACGTGCGGCCCTACACCACCGTTACCGGCGTCTCGCGCACGGACGGCGGTTTCTCGGTCACTGCGGTATCGGATCAGGGCCGGCAGGTGCTGAACGCCCGCTTCGTGGTTGTCGCAACCGGTTACTTCGACAATCCCAATCCTCTGGGCGTACCGGGCGAGGATCTGCCCAGTGTCAGCCATTACTACCTAGAGGCGCATCAGCACTACGGCCGTAACGTCACCATCGTCGGTGCAGGCTCCAGCGCTGCTGACGCGGCTCTCGAACTGTACCGGGCCGGTGCCAACGTGACGATGATCCACCGCGGGCCGGACTTCCGCCACAGCGTCAAATACTGGATCAGGCCGAACCTCGAGAACCGGATCAGGGAAGGTTCAATCACGGCCCACATGAACACGGTCGTCACAGCAATCACCCCGGACCTTGTCCACGCCCGGACGCAGGACGGCGTCCTGGCCATACCGACCCACCAGACCTACCTGCTGACCGGCTACTACGCCGATCCTGCCCTGCTGCGTACCTGTGGAGTGAACTGTGACGCCGGCAGCCTGGCCGCGGAACTTGATCCGGAAACATTCGAAAGCAACGTGCCGGGCCTGTTCGTGATCGGCTCTGCCGGCAGCGGCCGCCGCACCAGTGACGTCTTCATTGAGAACGGCACCGTGCATGCCGGCCTGGCCATAGCCCGGATCAGCGAGCTGGCAGCCCAGCCTGTCCGCAGCCTCGCCTGAGTGCGCAGAACTTGGAGTTTGTCCCTTCAGGGTGCAACACTGACTGCCAGTGAAACTGATAGTCACCCACGAACAGCCGGATTTTGATGCCCTTGCCAGTCTGGCCCTGGCCCGGCTGGCCCACCCCGGTGCAGCGGCAGTCGTCACCGGAGCACTCAGCCCCAGACTCCGCGACGCCATCCGCCTCTACCGCGACGAGCTGAACCTGCTGGAAGCCAACGACATCGACGCTGAGCGGGTCACGGAACTCATCGTGGTCGACACCAACGACCCGGAGCGGATACGGCCTTTCGACACGCTGATCGGCAAGGTGCCTGTCACGCTCTACGACCACCACACCCGTGACAAGGACAGCATTCCCGCCAGCCAGGGACTGCAGGAAGCGGTCGGCGCCACCGCCACCATCCTGACGCGACACCTGCGGGCCAGCAACACGCCCATACCCGCCAGCATCGCCACCCTCGCGCTGCTGGGCATACACGAGGACACCGGCAGCTTCACCTACTCCGGCACGCGGGCAGCCGATCACGATGCGGCCAGCCTCCTGCTCCAGAGCGGCGCCAACCTCGAATTCGTCATTGAATACGCCAGCGACCCGCTCAGTGAGGAACAGCGGCAGGTGCTGCAACTGCTGCTGCAGAAAAACGACGTGCAGCACCACGGCCAGCGCAGTATCGTGACCGTGAGCCTGACTCTGGACACCTACGTCGCGGGAACCTCGGCACTGGTCAGCCAGCTGCTTGCACTCCACGGCAGTGACGCGGCACTCGTCGCCACCGGCACGGAGTCGGGTACTGAAGTATTCGCCCGCGTCGCGCGTGGTTTCGACGCCGCGGCAGCCTTCCGGGCGGCCTTCGGTTCCGGCGGCCACCCGGGAGCAGCCTTTGCCCGTACTGATGCCAGTCCCCGGGAGGCCCTCGGGCACGCCCTGAAACACCTGCTCAGCCACCGCTCAGACATGCTCGGCGCCCGTGAACTCATGAGCAGCCCTGTCACCACCATCAGCGACGACAGCACCGTCGACCAGGCAGTCCAGATCCTCCGGCGCCACGGCCATAACGGCGCGCCGGTGACCGACTCCAGCGGCCGCGTTTCCGGGGTGGTATCCAGGCGCGACCTTGACCACGCCCTGAAGTTCGACATGCACGACGCCTCAGTCACCGGCTTCATGAACCGCAACGTGGTCACCGCAAGCGAGCACGACTCGCACGTGCAGCTGGAAGCCAGCCTGATCCAGCACGGCATCGGCCGCCTGCCTGTTCTTGATTCCGAAGGCGTGCTGATCGGCATCGTCACCCGTTCGGACCTGCTGGCAGCCCGGCACACCCAGCCCCACAGCGACCTGGCCCAGCGGGTGCTGGAACGCATGCCCAAAATGGCCCGCGAACTCACGGACGCGGCCGTGCAGCTGTTGCCGGGCCATGCCCGCCTCTACCTGGTTGGCGGGATGGTGCGGGACGCACTGCTCGGCCGCTCACTCAGTGACCTCGACCTGGCCGTCGAGGGCGTACCGGCCCGCATCCTGGCCGAAGCCCTCCAGAACGTATACGGCGGCAACATAATCAGCCACGAAACGTTCGGCACCACTACCCTGCGGGCGGACAACGGCATGATCATCGACATAGCCGGCACCCGCTTCGAATCGTACTCACATCCCGGCGCACTGCCGGAAGTCAGTCCCGGCCCGATCAGCCGTGACCTGCAGCGCCGGGACTACACCATCAACGCCCTGGCGGTCCAGGTGAGTCCCCAGCCGCCCAGGCTGCTCGATCCGCTCGGAGGACTCGAAGACCTTGAGCGCAAGCAGCTGCGCCTGCTGCACCCGCTCAGCTTCATGGAAGACCCGACCCGGGTGCTGCGCGGCGCCCGGCTGGCTGCCCGCCTGGGCTTCCGGTTTGACCGGGACACGCTGGAGCTGGCCCGCAACACGCTGCAGACAGATGTGCTTTCGCGGGTTGCGCCGGCAAGGCTGCGCAATGAACTCGAGCTGGCACTGGACGAGCCCCGACTGGCACCGGTTTTTGCCCAGCTGGACGAGGTCGGGGCCCTCGAGCACATGCTCGGACTTGTCAATGCCGGGGAACTGCTGACCGCGCTGGACGCCCAGCCCGTCAGCGGCTCAGCCCGGAGTGAGGCAGCCCTGCTGGCACTGCTGCTCGAATCAGGCCAGGACAAGGCCGAGCAGCACATCAGCCACTTCTCCTGGCCGGGCGCCTACCGTCAGGCGGTGGAACGGCTCAGCTGGGTCAGACACGATCCGGAACCGCTCACGGAAGAACTGCTGGGCCGCATGGGTGAGGGTGAACTGGAGCTGGTGCGCTGCTTCAGTGAGCGTCACCGTGAGCTGACAGACGCGTTCAGGGCGCTGCCGAAACGCCGCCGGCTGCGCGGAAGTGACGTGTTAGAGTTGGGCGTTCAGGCCGGCCCGGAAGTCGGTCAGATCCTGGCCCGGGTGGCCCGTGCCCGGCAGTCCGGCCAGGTCGATTCATTTGAGGCAGAGCTTGAACTTGCCCGCCAGCTGCTCGGCACGGACGACGCGGCAGGCACCTGACCTGGAGACAACACATGCTGCTCAGATACTCGGACAACATGACTGTACTGGTGATTGCCAGCATCGTCATGCTCGCCGCCCTCATGTTCCACAACATTTTCCAGACTTTCATCGCCTCAAGACTCGGTGACCACAGTCCCCGCCTCGCCGGCTTCGGCATGTTCGAACCGGGCAGGCACCTCGACCTGTTCGGGGTCATGCTGCTGCTGATCCTCGGCTTCGGCTGGCCGCGCCAGATTCCCGTGAACAGCCGCAACTACCGGCGCAGGCAGGAAGCCCTCGTCTGGTACAGCGGACCGGTCGCCTACCTGATTGTCGCTTTCGTGAGTTACATTGCCGCCAGCCTGCTGTTGCGCAGCGGTGGCGGAGACGCCGCGCTGGGCTTCGCAGTGGCGGGCCAGGTGGCCATTCTGCATGCCACCATCAACCTGTTCCCGGTCCTGCCGCTTGACGGCGGTCACGGCGCCCTGGCACTGGGCAACGCCGGTCTGCGCCGTTTCATCCAGCAGGTTGCCGGCTTCGGCACTCTCGGTTTCATCGTGCTGTTCCTGCTGCTCAGCATGAGCGGCATACTCGGTCAGCTGATGAACCTGCTGAACCGCATGATGCTCTGGCTTATCGGCCTCATACCCGGCCTCTGATCAGGAGCCGGACTG
>CAZPLV010000116.1:0-6083 GCA_964587295.1 uncultured bacterium | reverse complement strand
GCGTTGAGCAGCGCCCGTTCTGCCCAGGGCAGCAGGCAGCGGTCGGCAGGCACCTCAAGCAGGAGGTGGGCAACGCCGGCTTTCAGGCGCAGCGCCGGCCTGACTCCCGCGAGCCGGATGAACTCCAGGTTGGTTCCGTCCGCGCTTGAGTCGGCTTCAAGCAGCACGGCTCCCTCACGCACCCGGTAGCGTGGCGCGGGCTGCGGGTAGGAGCCGTCATAGCGTTCCATCAGGCGGCTGACGAGTTCCCGCTGCCGTCGCTTCAGCCGTTCGAGCTGCCGGTCGGGCATGCCCAGCGTGTCGAGCAGCCGCTCGTCGGTTTCGGCCAGCTGTTCCTCAAGCTGCGCGAGTGTTTCCTCTTCAGCCTGCGCCGGGCTTGCCTCCCGGACCTGTTCGGCTTCCAGGCCATCCTCGAGCCGCAGCCGGCCTGACGCATAACCGTCCATGCCGCCGCGGTAATCGCGCAGCACGCCGTCCTCGATTGCCCAGACGCGAGTGGCGAAGCCGGCGGCCAGCTGACGGTCATGGGTCACAAGGATCACCGCGCCCGTATGGCCTTCAAGCGTTTCTTCAAGCAGCTGGATGCCCGGCAGGTCCAGGCCGTTTTCCGGTTCGTCCAGCAGCAGCAGATCGGACTCGTCAGCCAGTATTGCCGCCAGGCCGGCCCGGGCCACGCTGCTGCGCTCATGTCCGGCGACGGGCCCGCTGACGCGCCGCACGTCGGAACCGACGAGTCCCAGGAGCTGGCGGGCACGCTGGGGACTCATCAGCCGGCTCAGGTTTTCCAGCGGACTAAGTTCCGGATCCAGTCCCGCGTGCTGCTGGTCGACGTAGCGCAGCCGGACGCGCTCCTGCCATTCGATTCCGGCGGAGCCGCTTCCCGAATGCAGGTCATGGCCGATGAGATCAAGCAGACTGGACTTGCCGCTGCCGTTGGGGCCCAGCAGAACTATGCGCTCAAAGGCAGCCACGGTCAGGGGACCGCTGCTCAGCAGCGAACCGGACTCAAGCAGCAGTTTCAGTCCTTCCGTTGCCAGCAGCTGCCGCCGCTCCGCTCCGCGCGCCGGGGTGCGGCCAGGGGCGCGGCGGGGGAAGCCTCCACGCCGCAAGGTCAGCAGTCCGTCCCGTATCTCAGCCGTGTGGGTCGCGACGCGGTTCATGAAGTGCCGGTCGTGGCTGCTGAACACCACCGCTCCGCCCGTGCGCTTCAGGCGCTGTGCAAGCAGGTCCTGCATTTCCGGATCCAGACCTGCCGTCGGATCGTCCAGCAGCAGCACATCAGGTGCAACTGCCAGAGTCCGGGCCAGTTCCAGCCTGCGCAGTTCGCCGCCCGAAAGCGAGTCCAGGGTCTGACCGGAGCGATCTGCCGGGAGGCCGAATGCCGCCAGCAGCTCCCGCAGTTCCGATTCGGCACGGTAGCCACCCCTCGTCTCGAAAGACCCGGCCAGCTCGCCGTAGCGTGCCAATGCCTCAGCCGAGTCGAGCCGCTGCTCAAGCCGGCGCAGCTGCTGTTCAATCTCCTGAAGCGGTGCAAGTGCCTCAGCCGCGTAGTCCGCCACGCTCATCCGGGCAGCCGCCGCACGCGGTTGCTGCGCCAGGGCAACCGTCGTTCCGGGAGCAGGCTGCAGGGAACCGGATTCCGGCTGCATCACTCCCGCCAGCACCGCCAGAAGTTCACTCTGGCCCGAGCCTGCCCGGCCGGTAAGTGCCACGCGCATGCCCTGCCTGAGCGTCAGGTCGAGCGGACCGAGCAGCCTGGCCCCGCCACGCCACAGTTCGAGGCCATGAGCTTTGAACAGATCCACGTCAGCAGCGTACACTCAGGCCGTGCGTCGCTTCATTGCCCAGGGTCGCAACACCGGATTCACATGTGCCAACTGCGGTACGGCAGTTCCGCCGCTGCAGGGGACGGGTTGCCGCAATCACTGCCCGGCCTGTCTGCACTCCCTGCATGTTGACGTGAACCCCGGCGACAGGGCCAGCGACTGCGGCGGACTGCTTGTCCCGGTCGGTGTGGTGGATTCCCGCAAGGGCTGGGTGGTGGTGAGCCGCTGCGACAGATGCGGCATGATCCGGCGCAACAAGGCGGCGCTTGACGATCCGGATTTCCCGGATGACTTTGAACTGATAATCGAACTTTCGCGCACTCCGCTTCAGTTCGGGTGATAATCGGTATCCAGTGTGGCCAGTCCCCCGGCGGCCCGGAAAGGCAAGTGAATGGCAGATGTCATTTATCGCAACGGCTTGTTCCTCACCTTCAACGACAGGCGGCCCACGGCCCAGGCCCTGTCCATCCGGGGCGGCCGCATCCAGGCAGTCGGCACAGACGCCGAAGTAGCCGGCCTGGGCAGGCGCGACACCAGGATTGTAGATCTGCACGGCGCTGTCGTGCTGCCGGGCTTCCATGACGCCCACGTGCACCTGAGCGGCTACGGCCTTGAACTGGAACGCATAGACCTCAGTTCGGCTGCAGGCACCCGGGAGGCACTGACGATGCTTGGCAGCGCTACCGGTGACGGCTGGCTGCGCGGAGCAGGTTTCTCGGCCGCCAGCTGGGGGGCGGATACCCTAACCGCGGCGGCGCTGGACGAAGTCGTGCCGGACCGGCCAGTTTTCATCCGCAGCCGTGACTTCCATTCGGCCTGGCTGAACAGCAGGGCACTGGAACTGCTCGGAATCACTGCCGTCACACCCGATCCGGAGGGCGGCAGGATCGCCCGTGACGCCAGCGGCAACCCCACCGGCCTGCTGCTCGAGGCAGCCGCATCGGAAGCCCTCGGGAGAATGCCGCCTGCCACCCGCGCTGAGCTCATGGCGGCACTTGACGCCGCCGCCGGCCAAATGGCCTCCATGGGCGTAACCACGGTCCATCACATGGCCGCGGAACCCGGAAGTCACTGGCAGGCAATCGCCGACAGGGCGAGCCGTGGCGACTACCCGCTGCGGGTCTGGTCCTGCCTCCCCCAGGAGGACCTGGAATCAGCTGCCGTCATCGGCCTGGCCACCGGCCAGGGCGGGCACAACTTCACCGTGGGCGGCGCCAAGTTTTTCGTGGACGGTGCCCTGGGCAGTGCAACCGCGTGGATGCTCAAGCCGTACGAAGGCAGCGAAGACACGGGAGTGCAGATGCTGGACGTGACGGTCCTGCAGGAGCGGATTGCCCTGGCCGTCAGCTCGGGCCTTGTCCCGGTGGTGCACGCCATCGGTGACGCAGCAGTCCATGAAACCCTCAACGCCCTGGAAGCCTGCCGCGATGAATGGCAGGCCCGGGGCATGCGGCCACGCATCGAGCACGTGCAGCACATAACCGAAGCCGACGTGAAACGCATCGCCAAGCTGGGCGTGATCGCCTCGATGCAGCCGATTCACCTGACCTTTGACGCGGTGCATGCCGGCCGCCTGCTCGGTGACAGGGTTCGCCAGGCTTTTCCGTTCAGGCAGCTATTCCGGGCCGGCACAGTGCTGGCCTTCGGTTCGGATGCTCCCGTGGCGCCACCGGGTGTGCTGGCGGGACTGGCGGCGGCAACCTCCCGCCGCGGCACGGACGGCAGCACGTTCGGCCTTGCCGAGCGGATCAGTCCGGAAGAGGCACTGCACGCCTACACCCGCGGCGCAGCACAGGCCATCGGTGCGGAGCAGCGCAGCGGCATGCTCGAGGAGGGTTTCGATGCTGACCTGGTCGTACTGTCTGATGACCCGCTCAGCAGCCTGGAGAGTTCGGAAGTCCTCCGGACCGTGAAGGCGGGCGTCATCACTTACGATTCCGGTGCGCTTGAGAACAGGGCGGCACGGTGAACACGACACTGGCAGCCCAGCTGGCCCAAGCCCGCCTCGCCGCCCGCGAACTGCGCGAGGCCGACCGTGACGCCGCACTGCTGACGCTGGCTGACCGGCTGGAGGCAGACTCAGAAGCGATCCTTGCCGCGAATGCAACTGATGTTGCGGCCGAGCAGGAGAAAGGCACCAAGGACGCACTGATAGACAGGCTGCGCCTGACGCCTGAGCGCATTGCAGCAATGGCCGGATCCGTGCGGCAGGTCGCCGCGCTGCCCGATCCGGTGGGACGGGTGCTGTCCGGCTGGCGCCAGGCCAATGGACTGCAGGTACGGCAGGTGACCGTGCCCTTCGGCGTGATCGGCATGGTTTACGAGTCCAGGCCGAACGTGACCGTTGACGCAGGCGTGCTGATCCTGAAGGCAGGCAGCGCCGCAGTGCTGCGCGGCTCGGCGAGTGCACTGAATTCCAACCGGGCGCTGGTTGCCAGCATGCATTCGGCCCTGCGTGAGGCGGGACTCCCTGAGGGCGCCGTCCAGTTCGTCGATTCGCCTGACCGGCAGCTGGTCACGGACCTGCTGCACGCCCGCGGCCTGGTGGACCTGGTGGTCCCCAGGGGCGGCACGTCACTGATCCGGCACGTGGTGGAAACCGCCCGCGTTCCGGTGATCGAAACCGGGACCGGAAACTGCCACATCTTCGTTGACGCAAGCGCGGACCTGCAGCAGGCCGCTGACATCGTGCTCAACGCCAAGCTGCAGAGGCCGGGCGTCTGCAACGCTGTGGAGACGCTGCTGGTGCACAGCGACGCCGCTGCCGCACTGCTGCCGGAACTGTTCGGCAGACTGCAGGAAGCCGGCGTGGAGCTGCGCTGCGACGAGCGGGCGCTCAGCTACGGTACTACGGGCATTCCCGCCATGGCTGAGGACTGGGACGAGGAATACCTGGATCTGAAGCTGGCGGTGAAAGTGGTCGACTCGGTTTCGGATGCGGTTGAGCACATCGGCAGGCATGGCACGGGGCACTCGGAAGCGATCCTGACGGCTGACCTTTCGTCCGCCGGCCGCTTTCAGGCCGAGGTTGATGCCGCGGCCGTGTATGTGAATGCCTCCACCCGCTTCACCGACGGATTCGAGTTCGGATTCGGGGCTGAACTCGGCATTTCCACCCAGAAACTGCACGCCCGGGGCCCCATGGGTCTGCCGGCGCTCGTCACCAGCAAATATCTGATTGAGGGCCAGGGCCAGAGCCGACCCTGAAACCTGCCGCAAGTCCGCTGGCAACGGCATTTGACTCACTTTCTGGGGTATGATTGGCGTGTTGGGATTGCGCGGAACCGCCTTCGGTCTGCGCAGTCCGGGCGACTCCCCGGCGGGGCAGCAGGTGTGGCCTGCCCGGGGCGAGCCAGGAGGCACTTTTGAACGACTATACGGCAGAGAACATCAAGGTCCTCAAGGGCCTTGAGGGCGTCCGCAAGCGCCCGGCAATGTACGTGCAGGGCGGTACCGGAATTGACGGTTACCACCAGCTGCTCACCGAGATAATCGACAACGCCATCGACGAGTCACTGGCGGGTTACGCCGACACCGTCGTGGTGGAACTGAATGCTGACGGCAGCGCGGCGGTCAGCGACAACGGCCGCGGCATTCCCGTGGGCATGATGGAGCGCGAGGGCCGGCCGGCAGTCGAGGTCATCTTCACCGAGCTTCACGCCGGTGGCAAGTTCGACTCGAGCGCCTACAAGGTCTCAGGCGGTCTGCACGGCGTGGGCTCCAGCGTGGTGAACGCACTGTCCACCTTCCTGGAAGCTGAAATCGTCCAGGGCGATGAACTTTACAGGATCCGTTTCGACCGGGGAGAAGTCACGTTCCCGGTCCAGGTGATCGGCAAGCCGGAGAAGGACCAGCGCGGCTCGAAAATCACCTTCATGCCCGACCCGCTCATCTTCCGTGACATCGAGGGCTTTGATTACCAGCGCATCAAGAAGCGCCTGCGTGAACTCGCCTACCTGACCGGCGGCGTGAAAATCGTCCTGGTTGACCACCGCGGCACCGAGGAACGGCGCGAGGTGTTCCACGAGGAAGGCGGCGTTGCTGCCTTTGCCGCGAACATGGCGAAGGACTCAAAGGTACTTTACGAGGAACCCATCCTGATGCGGGGCACCGCCAGGGTGGACGTGAATGAAGGCACCGAAGAGGTTGAGGTCGAAGTCGGCATCATCCACTCGGCCAGCTACGGCAACACGATCCTCACCTACGCCAACATGATCACCAACCGCGACGGCGGCACGCACCTCACCGGCTTCAAGA
>CAZPLV010000115.1:0-6095 GCA_964587295.1 uncultured bacterium | reverse complement strand
GAACGCATTGAGAACCTCCGCCGCGGGCTGGGACTGAACCTGCCACTGCACGAGCAGTATCTGCAGTGGCTCGGCGGCATCCTGCGCGGTGACTTCGGCAACAGCATCTGGACCGGCAGGCCGGTGAGCCAGGAAATCCTGGACCGCCTGCCGGTCACCCTGCAGATAACCTTCCTCGGGCTGCTCACCGCCATAGTCGTTGCCTTTCCGCTGGGCATGCTGGCCGCCCGCGCCCGTGGGGGCGTGGCCGACACGGTTGTCCGCATCAGCACGATTATCGGTCTGACGATTCCGTCTTTCTGGATCGGCGTGATGATGCTCTACTTCGCCTCTATTTACTTTCCCGGCTGGCCGACTATTGGCCATGTTCCGTTCAGTCAGGATCCGGGCGGCAATCTGCTGCGCATGATCCTGCCGGTCATCGCCGTGTCCCTGCCGATGATTGCGGGGCTCACCCGAATCCTGCGCTCAAGCCTGCTGGAAGTGCTGAACCAGGATTACATCCGGACCGCCCGGGCCAAAGGCGTCGGCAACCGCAAGCTGTTCTACCGGCATGCACTGCGCAACGCGCTCATTCCGGTTGTGACCGTCATCGGTGTGCAGCTTGGTTACATGCTTTCCGGCGTCGTGGTGATCGAGCAGGTGTTCGCCATTCCCGGACTGGGCCGGCTGGCCATTGGCGCGATCAACGAGCGCAACTATCCGCTGGTTCAGGGAATCATCCTGGTGGTGACGGCAATATTTGTTTTCGTGAATCTTATTGTGGACCTGGCCTACGCCTGGATTGACCCACGGGTGGAGTACAGCTGATGCGTGCACCACGTTCATTCTGGTCGCGGCTCCGCGGTAGTACAGCGGCTTTCATCGGTTTCATTATTTGCGTGCTCATCTCCATAGCTGCAATTGCGGCACCGCTGTTAAGCACCCATTCACCACGCGAGCAGGTGATCCGTGACCGTTTCCAGCCGCCATCCAGCGAGTACGTGCTCGGCACCGATCATTTCGGCCGGGACGTCTATTCACGGGTGATGCACGGCTTCCGCTCCAGCATCAGCATTGCCTTCTCGGCGGTTGGAATCGCAGCTGTTTTCGGTACCCTGCTAGGGCTGCTGGCCGCCTATCACGGGGGGTGGACTGACCGCATCATCATGCGGTTCATGGACATCCTGCTGGCATTCCCCATAATCCTGCTGGCAATCGGCATTCTGGCGGTGCTGGGGCCGGGCAGCTTCAACGTGGCGCTGGCAATCGGCATAGTTTACCTGCCGATTTTTGCCCGCATGGCGCGTGGCCCGACTCTCACCATCCTGTCGTGGGATTACGTGTCTGCGGCCCGGGCTCTGGGTTCGCGGGGCTCCCGGGTGCTGCTGCAGCACGTGCTCCCCAATATCGCGGCTCCCATGCTGGTGCAGCTGACCCTGTCACTGTCGACTGCCATTCTGGTCGAGGCTTCCCTGTCTTTCCTCGGCCTGGGTACTCAGCCACCGACGCCGTCACTGGGGCTTATGCTGTCGGAAAGCCGCGACACCATGCTGCTGTCCCCGTGGCCGAGCGTGTTCTCAGGCTTCGCAATCCTGTTGGCTTCATTCGGCTTCAACCTGTTTGGCGACGGACTGCGGGACCTGCTCGACCCGTCACTGCGGAACTGACCTGTGGCCGGCCTGAGTCCTGAGCGCAGCGTCCTGGCCACCCGTCTGGTGTTCCTGATGAACGGAATTGCCATGGCGGCCTGGGCTCCGCTCGTGCCACTGGCCAAAGCGCGCCTGGGTCTGGATGAAGGCTCACTTGGCCTGCTGCTGCTGTTCCTCGGAATCGGTTCTGTCGTGGCGATGCCCCTGACAGGAGTTCTCGTTGCGCGGCTGGGTTGCCGCATCGTCATCCTCACCGGCGGCGTCGCAATAACCATTGCCCTGCCGTTGCTGGCGTTGCTGGACACGTGGGCCGGAATGGCTGTTGCCATTGGTCTGTTCGGAGCGACACTCGGTGCGGTCGACGTGACCATGAACATCCAGGCCGTTATGGTTGAACGTAAGGCGAAACGCTCACTCATGTCCGGTTTCCACGGCATGTTCAGTATCGGCGGCATCATCGGTGCCGGCGGGGTCAGCCTGCTGCTGGGAGTCTTCAGCGAACCATGGCAGGCTGCGACAGTGGTTGCAGTCATCGCCCTGGTGTTGCTTCTCGCAGCCGGCCCGGCACTGCTGCCATACGGCAACGACAGCGGCGAGTCCACCCCCCTGTTCGTCTTCCCCAAAGGCATCATCTTATTCATAGGCCTGCTGTGCCTGTTCGTATTCCTGGCTGAAGGCGCCATCCTCGACTGGAGCGCGGTCTATCTCATCTCGCACACGGGCGCATCCGTCGCAACTGCGGGCCTTGGTTACGCAGTGTTCTCCGTTGCCATGACAATTGGCAGGCTGACTGGCGACCGGTTGCGTTCGAAGTTCAGCGACCAGGTGATGCTGTTCAGCGGCGGCCTGGTTGCCGCCGCGGGCTTCATGCTGGCGGTTCTGGTTCCAACCACACTGATGGGCCTCATCGGTTTCATGCTGGTCGGCCTGGGCGCCGCCAACGCGGTGCCAGTGCTATTTTCTGCTGCCGGTCGCACGAAGCTGATGCCTTCAAACCTCGCGGTGGCGTCCGTGGCGACATTGGCTTATACCGGCGTACTGGTCGGTCCGGCGCTGATCGGGTTCGTTTCCCAGTGGACGTCGCTGGCAGTTGCCCTGAGTCTGGTTGCTGCCTCACTGGTGTTTGTAGCGTTCAACTCCAGGGTAGTAACCCGCTGAAGCAGTCCGACCGTGGTAAATAATCTGAATGAGCTCCGATTCCTCTTACCGGCCTGAATTGCTGCAGGTTGCAGGTGCCCTGCTGGTTCACCCTGAACGCAAGGTTCTGCTTCACCACCGGGATGACAAACCCGGCATTTCCAATCCCGGCAAATGGGCTTTGTTCGGCGGTCATATTGAGCCCGGAGAAAGCCCGGAAGAGACGGTGGAGCGGGAACTGCATGAGGAGCTCGGACTGAACGTCAATAACGCTCAGCTGATCCAGGCGGGTAACCATTGACTGAGGTTATGGCCCGCCTTCAGACGGTTAAGTTGGGGCATGTCCGAAACTCCCGCAGTACAGCTTGAATTCCGGGCCGCCAGTGAAGCGGACGTACCCGCGATTGTTGCCCTCCTGGCCGACGACATGCTTGGCGCCGGGCGCGAGAACAGCCAGAACCTGGAGGCGTACGTAAGCGCGTTCAGGGACATTGCCGCTGATTCCAACCAGTTGTTATGCATCGTGCAGCTTGCGGATCAGATTGTGGGAACGATGCAGCTGACAGTCATCCCGGGACTCTCCCGCCAGGGAGCAAGACGCGGCCTGATTGAAGGTGTCCGGGTGAGCGGCGCACACCGCAATCACGGAATTGGTGAGGCAATGATCGACTGGGCTGTTGCCTATTTCCGGGAACGGGAGTGCGTACTGGTGCAACTCACGACTGACCGGCAGCGTGAAGCAGCCCACCGGTTCTACGAGCGGCTTGGCTTCAGCGCCAGTCACCTGGGGTTCAAGCTGGAGCTCTAGTTCGCTATCTGCGTGATAGCGCAGATTCGGCTCCTCAGGCTCTGTTCGAGGCCGGAGGTAGTTGTTATCTGCTGTATCGTGCAGAATCTGCTTGCGCTCACCCCAATTGCCGTGCATAATGTAGCGAATCTGCAGTAGCGTGCATATGCATCTGGAGGTGCAATGAAGCGGCCCTTGGGTGAAGCAGTCAGACAGCGTCGCCGGGAGTTCAACCTGACCCAGGAACAGCTGGCAGAGCTTGCCGGCGTGGCGGTACGCACTGTTCATGAAGTTGAGCATGACAAGCCCACTATTCGCCTTGACAGCCTGAACCGCGTGCTTGAAGCACTTGGTCTTGAACTCCACATACGGTTGCGGCAGCCATGAAGGCTGTGGTTTATAAAGCCGGGGTGAAAGCTGCACTGCTGCAACGGATTGAAGGCGTGAATGAGTTCCGTTACCTACCGGAATACCTGGCTGGCGATGGACCCGCGGTAGCCACCGGTCTCCCCAAGAACCCGGAGCCGCTCAGGTTTGGTTCGGGCTCACTGCCACCGTTCTTTGCCGGCCTGCTGCCTGAAGGCAGGCGCCTGTCGGTATTGCGCCGTGAGATCAAGGCGTCTGCAGATGATGAACTGGCTCTCCTGCTCGCGGTCGGTCACGACACAGTTGGCGACGTGCAGGTAATCGGCTCCGGTGCTGAACCAGCCGAGGCCAGCCCGGCAATCGAGATTCCTGTCGGTGGCCTGAGCGAACTGTCCATCGATGAGATCCTGCAGGCGAGCGGCTATGACCGGGTTGCCCTTCCCGGTGTGCAGGACAAGTTATCCGGCAAAGTCATAAACCTGCCGGGAGAACACGCCGGGCAGCAGGTAATCGTAAAGCTGGACCCGCCTGAGTACCCCAAAGTGACGCGGAACGAAGCGATATTCCTGCAGCTTGCCAGAAGGGCAGGAATCAGAACCCCTGATTTTGAACTGACACATGACCGGGATGACCGGTCGGTGCTGCTGATCCGCAGATTCGACCGGCTGGCCGAAGGTCGCCTGGCAATGGAGGACGCATCTCAGGTGCTGGGACTATGGCCGGCTGACAAATACCGGACGGGCTATGAGCAAGTCGTTGATGCGCTGTCACAACTGTGCGCCGCTGCGGCAGTCGCCAGGCTGGAGCTGTTCAGGCAGATTGCCTTCGCCTGGATCACCGGAAACGGCGACCTGCACGCGAAAAACCTGTCGGTTCTTGCAGAGCCCGTTACGGGCGAGTGGCGCATAAGTCCTGCCTATGACCTGCCCTCAACTGTTCCGTATGGTGACACCACTCTCGCTCTGACAATTGCCGGCAGCCGCGATGGCGTATCACGCCGTAAGCTACTGGCATTTGCCGCGCATACAGGCGTTCCCAGACCCGCCGCGGAACGGGCGCTTGAGCAATTGCTGGTTTCAACAGCACCGGTTCTGCAGGATCTCTCAATCCTGGGACTTGATTACGACCCGAAAGTGACGGCTGACTGGCAGAAGCAGCTTGATTACCGGCGACGGCTACTGTCGGACTGACCCGCCTCCAACTCAACGTCGTTGCCCTGGGCTTTCCAGGCGACCATGCCACCCAGCAGGTTGGCGACCTCGCTGAAGCCATTGGCGCTCAGGTACTGCGCAACCTGGCCGGAGCGGCCGCCGCTTGCGCAGATGAGCACCACTGGCCGGCCGTCGGGTTTCATGCGTTCCTGCACTTCTGACATGGGTATGTTGACTGAACCGGGAATGCAGCCAGCGCTGAACTCCCACTCTTCCCGCACGTCAATGAGGTGCGCATTGCGTTCCAGCCATTCGTTTACATCAGCCGGGTGAATTTCGTGAAACAACTTCGTTCCTCCTTTTCCTGTGAGCGCGCTCCAGGCATCATAGCTAAAGCAGGATCGGCAGCAGGATGGTGCCGGCCATCAGCAGCACGAGCAGTGCAATGGCAAGTTTGCCGCCGGGTGCGGCCAGGTTGAAGGTCATGCCGAAGCCCATGTGCGGTGGCCTGGGAACAAAGGTCCGGGGATCCTCTGGATTGCTGTAAAACATGCCGCCCCATACCCAGTATTCCGGGTTCAAGCTTGGTTCACCCTGACTGGCAAGTGCCTTGCGCTCGGCTGTGATTCGGCCCATGTACAGCCCCATGATGATGAAGATGGGCACGGAGGCGAGCAGTGCGAATGCGATGAGCCACGGGCCCAGCTCCTGGTCGTACCAGCCCATCACACTGATCCAGGCGAATATGACTGCCATGGACAGGTTCACATAGCCGAATGTGAGTGCATACGCCTCGCGCTCACTGGGTCCGGCAAACTTGCTGCGCCCCATGAAGCGATGAATTACGAGGATGCTGATGACCAGTGCGAGCGCGATGAACAGCGGCCCGAACGCCCAGCCGATGCTCTTCTGCCGGTAAGCGTCGGCTTCGCCGGCTGCGTTCCAGTGGATCGGAATGCTGTCGGGCATTCCCGGGTACAGGCCGGCTCCCCAGGCGATGCTGCCCAGCAGGACTGCCACGGA
>CAZPLV010000114.1:3839-6135 GCA_964587295.1 uncultured bacterium | reverse complement strand
ATCAACAGTGAGGATTTTGAAGCAGCCAGACGCCTCAGGCTGGTGCCCACCGGCCACCTGCACCATATGCCGGGCATTGGCGTTGACCTAGGGCGCTTTCGCTACGAGCCGCTGGAGCGAGAGGAGATTCTGGCCCGGCGCCAGGCGCTGGACTTGCCCTCTGACGAGCCGCTGGTGCTGATGGTGGCTGAATTCATCCCGCGCAAACGGCACGAGGATGCCCTGAATGCGTTTTCGGCCGTTTGGAGCGGAGCGCACCTGCTGCTGGTGGGCAAAGGTCCTCTACAGGACGAGATGCGCCAGCACGCGGCCTCGCTGGGCCTGGGCCGACGCGTGCACTTCCTTGGTTACCGCGACGACGTACCTGAGCTCATGGCCATCAGCCAGCTGCTGCTCTTGCCGTCACTACAGGAAGGCCTGCCCATGAGCGTCATTGAGGCGATGAGCATGGGAGTGCCAGTGATTGGCACGGACATTCGCGGCACCCGCGACCTGCTGGCTGATGGGTCGGGGGTGCTGGTACCCACGCACTCACCGGCGGCCTTGGCGCACGCCATGAACGCGCTTCTCGCCGATACCGGGCACCGTGACCTGCTGCGGCTCCGCGCCCGGGAGCGCGTACAGGCTTATGACCTCGAACAGCTGCTTGAGATGCACGAGGAGCTTTATGGCAAGTTGCGCGACTCAGTCCGGCGCGACCGTCAGCTCGAGCCCAAGGCGGTTGCTGCCACGGACTCCGTTCCAGACTGAATTGCCGGACGCATCAAGCGACGCCAGCCGGATGGCATAGGCGGGATTGCCCCGCAGGCTGGGGGCTGCATCGGGCAGCGCCAGCTCCAGGTTCCAGTTGCCGGGCGGCAGATCTGAGAGCGTGAAAGTCAGCCGGTTGATGGTCTCGCCACTCAAGGGCAGGACCAGCCTGGCGTCCTCCGCCAGCGTGACACTGTGCACGTCCATGCCATCCACCAACAACAGCGTTAGTGGCCGCGGGTTGTAGAGCTTACCGAATCCGGTGTTGCGGATGCCGATGGTCAGCAGCGGCCCGGTTACACCATTCTCGATGCTGGCACCAAGCAGTTCATAGCGGTAGCCGAGTAGGCGGGCAATTTCGTCAAAACACCCCTGGTTGCGCCAGCGGTTCAGAACCGGCCGGTAAAACTCCAGATTCAGGTAGTCCCAGTGGTAGTCGTCCAGTTCCGTCAGGGCGTTGGGGCAATCCTGGCGGCTGGCTGGCGTCGCGGCAATGGAGCAGGTCTCGCCACCGGTGGCCGTGAAGGTCGCCATGGCCCGGGCGTATTGCCTGTCCGAGTCATTGTCGTAGGTGCCGGCGTCATCGGCCGACGCCAGGAAGCAGTCGTTCAGGAAGCCGATGCGCGCCTGGTCGCTGTCGCCAAATGCCTGGCCTGGCTCAAACAGCGCTTGACTGCCCAGAACCTGCCGAATGTGGTACGGCGTGCGGATCTGCAGCATCCGGTCTCCGGGCAACGCACGGAACAGCGCCTGGCCGATTGCCTGCTTGTTCGCGGGCGAGGTCAGGTCGTTGGTGCTGTGGTGCCATTCGCCCCACCTGCCGATGAAGCCGGCATGCAGCACTGCAATCACGTCGGAGTTGCGCTGCAGCACGGGTGTCAGCTGGTCGATATGGCTCAGTACCCAGTCCACAGAGGTGTCCGGTGCATTGCCGGCGTTGTAGGCGAAACGCGGCACCACTTTCAGACCCGCGGCCCGCACTTCGGCAAAACCGTCCTCCAGGCCGGCCAGCAGCGACGCAGGCAGGTCGGCCTGGCGCCAGGCGTCCAGCCGAACCAAGCCCCTGACCAGCGTCACGTGCGGCTGACTGACGCTGATGGGAATGGATTCGGCCAAATTGACATCGTCGTGGAAGCCACGCTCCGGGTTGGGGAACAGGCTCAGGTCAACACAGAAACTCACCTGAAAGGTAGTGTCTGCCTGGCACTGCACTGCGGGTGGCGGATTGCCGACGGGCGGCTGGCCGTGGCCGGGGCCGGGAGGTTGCACGGCGCAGGCGCTCGTCAGTAGAAGCAGAGTGAGAAGCCAGAGCAGTCTGCCTCTCATGCTGGGCCGTGCTCCTGCTCAACCAGCTGCAGCTTGCCGCGCCAGCTTGCGAGCAGCAGCTGCAGCAGGTAGCTGGTTATGGTGCCGAACACGATAGCGATGGCGGTGCTGCTCAGGAGCCTTTGTCCGTCAGCTTCGGCAGGAATCCGGGCCTCCTTAAGCAGGCTCAGCTGGTTGAACGGCACGGTGGCCTGCAGTGCAGCCAGATCGCGCACGCGCT
>CAZPLV010000114.1:0-3739 GCA_964587295.1 uncultured bacterium | reverse complement strand
CTCAGCTGGTTGAACGGCACGGTGGCCTGCAGTGCAGCCAGATCGCGCACGCGCTGATCGCGGGCCAGCAGGAGCTGCTCGCTGCCAGCCGTGCCTGGGGGCAGTGAAGCAAGTTCCGCGTTGAGCCGGGCCAGTTCCCCCGTCAGCCGTTCGTTCCATTCCTGGAGGGGCCGCAGGGTGCGTTGCCGGTCCCTTTAGACCTGCTCCAGTGCCACGGCATTGGCGATTTCGGTTGCCAGTTCCGGGCTCTGGTCACGGTAGCTGACTCGCACAACGCTTGATTGCAGCTGGTTTTCACTTTCCACGCGCAGCCTGGCCAGCAGTGTGTGGTCGTCAGGCAGCGGTATGGCACCTGAGTTCCAGCCGGCCATCACGGCAGCCAGTACAGGGCCATCGGCGACGGCCGCGCGGTAGAGGGTTGGGTCCAGACTGCCGGACGCTACTCCGCGGACGACAGTGGGAGCGTGGTCCTGCCGCACGGACAGCAGGTAGGAGGTGGCGGTCCAGGTGTCCGGACGAGCGCGGGCCAGCAGCCAGACCGCGCCGATTGAAACGGCCACGAACAGCGCCGCCAGGGGCAGGCCGCGGATGATGAAGCCGTAGAACTCCCTGAGCGGGATTACTCTGAAAGTGCCGGGTCCACTTTCCTGCATGCCGTTCAGTTTCGGCTGCCCATGAACTCGGGCATGGTGGCGTGACCTTCGGCGCTGACACCGTCACGCTTGATGACTGCCAGGGCAGTCAGCCACAGAATCTTCGTATCCAGCCACAGGTTGTGATTATCCACGTACCAGATGTCCATTGCGAAGCGTTCGTCCCAGGAGACTGCATTGCGGCCGTTCACCTGGGCCCAGCCGGTGATGCCGGGGCGCACTTCGTGACGGCGCGCCTGTTCCGGTGTGTAACGGTCCAGGTAGGCGGTGATTAATGGCCGGGGCCCCACCAGGCTCATGTCGCCTTTCAGCACGTTCCAGAGTCCGGGCAGTTCGTCCAGGCTCGTAGCCCGCAGGCGTTTACCAAAAACCGTCAGTCGCTCAGCATCAGGCAGAGCGTTGCCCGCCGAATCCGTAGCGCTACGCATGCTGCGGAACTTCACTAGCGTGAACGGCTTGCCGTGCAGGCCAGGCCTGACCTGCCTGAAAAGCACCGGTCGACCCAGCATAATCGCGACCAGTATCGCTGTGGCTGCCATGAACGGCGACAGCAGTAACAATGCGCTCAGCGAAATGAGTATGTCCAGGATCCTCTTGAGCATCGACTTAAGTTTACTGGCGGTTCCTGTACCAGCGCGAGTCTTCACGCAGCAGTCCCGCGGGGTTGAACGGCGCTGGCTGCACGCTGAGGCTGCTGAGGCTGGGTGTGCAGGCGGTTTGGGTCATCTGGGAAGTGTCTGAACCTTCCACCAATGCACCCCGCTCAGCCAACGCTGTCAGATTGGCCGTCAGTTCAGCCGAGTCTGTGTCGAGGCAATTCATATGAAGGGAGATGTGCGTTGTGTATGCAAAGGCGGGCGGGGGCATGATTACCGAGTTTGGTGGAAATTCCGCAGTTCCCGGATCGATTCGCTCCCAGTAAAAAGGTGCTGCAGTGGAAGGCAGTGCGGCATTCAATGCCAGGGCTGAAATGCTGCTCACCAGATTGGTGTCCAGCCTGACAGTTGAGAGTGATTCCAGGTTCTGCAGATTGCTGATATCGGCGATACGGTTCTCACTGGCGAAGATGAGCTCCAGCTCGTTCATTCCTGAGTTGATACTGGAAACGTCAGTTATCTCATTGACGTGAAACACAAGACTCTTCAAGCTGGTCAGGCCCTCAAGCCCGGAAAGATGCTGCAAGCAATTTGTGGGCCTCGAAACTGCCGGCCATACTTCACAGTTGGCGTAGAGCCAGAGATGCTCAACATTGGTCAGGTTGCCCAACGGGCTGACGTCCTTGATGAAGTTTTCGCTCAAGTAAAGCACCCGCATCTCAGTTAGCGCTGCAAGAGGCGAGACGTCCACAACTTCGTTCTGGTACAGGCCCAGAACCTGGAGGTCCGTAAGTCCGGCCAGGGGAGTCACGTCACTCACAAAATTCTGGTCCAGATTCAGTTCCTGCAGGCTGGTCAGACCCGCCAGACGACTGATGTCGGTAATTTCGTTGCACATCAGCTCCAGCCTGAGGAGGGTGCTCAGATGCTGAATGCCTTCCAGTGTCGTGACGATTGGGTCCTCGTCCTGATCGCACCGATTTATGACTATGGCGTTATGCAGCTCCATCAGGCCGTACTCATCAGAGTCCGTGGGCACGGGAGTGAAGAAGTCCTGCTGGACCATGCCGCAGCGCAGAATGTCATCCCCTGGATCCAGATCGGTATTCCCGTAAATGCGCCAGACGGCTGCCTCAAGACTCGGGTCAGCAATCGTGATGACATCCTCGGGGTCTGAGCAGATCCAACCGGGCAGTGGCAAGGGCTCGGTGAACAGCAATTGGCTGACTTCGTCGCCCACAACATTGCGCGCCTGCAGCCGGTAGTTCACCTGGGCTTTGTCCGTCGGCAGTTCGAGTTCCAGGCTGCCCGCGGTTGCAGCCAGGTCCGAATAAACGGTCCGGTCCACTTCACCGGTAACAACCTCGATAATCTGAACCGTGATTGCGTCAGTCACGGACCACTCGAGGACTACCGGCGTGCCCGCTTCGAGTTCGTCATAATCACTGGTGTGGCTGAACATGCTGATTGCCGCGGGTACCGGATCTGATACCGAAAATGCCGCGCTGGCGAAGACAGTTGAGTCCTGCAGGCTGGTGGCGGTCACTGTTGCAGTGCCTGCGGCCAGCGCCTCGGCCTCACCGGTGACGGTCACGCTCAGGACCTCTGCGTTCGACGTAGACCAGAGGAACGACTGACTGGGTTCCTCGCCTGTTCCTTCGGCCCGGGCAATTGCGCTCAGGCTGAAAGCCTGAGTCGTATACACATTCAGGCTTTCGGTAATTATCTCGGCTGCGCTCAGCGGGGCGAGTGTCAGTGAAGCCTCAAGGGAGCCGGAACGCAGGACGTAGTCAGTAGGACTCTCGGGCGTCACATTAGTGGACGCGGCGCCGGCGTATTCGCTGCCGTTAATGGTGACTCTCTGGGCGCCGATGACCTCCCACGACAGACGCCAGGAACCTTCGCCATTCTCAAGCGGCTGGGCGTTGAAGTAGGCGATGCTGGTGGGTTGCGGTGGCGCAGCATTATTGCCGCACGCGGCCAGCAGCAAGGTGCCCAAGGCCACGAGGGCCAGTCTCATACCGGTGCGGTAACTGCGTGTCGACAGCCATGCTGCCGGCTTGTTTGTAGTCCTGTTCATGAGTTGTACCTTAGCAACGGGGTTGTGTTTTCATTTCGGGAACTGTCACACGTGCGGACAAGGGTGAGGTTTTTCATCAACTCAGAACGGGCTGCGTAGTGCTTCACGCTGATCAATCAGGTACTGCGGCAGGGCCATGCTGCTAACGCCGGCACCACAGTTCCGCATGACTGCGGTTGCTCCAGACACAATTGCTTCGCGGTCTTCCAGCGCAGCGATCTGTGCTTCGATTGTCGCCGAGGCCGGATCGAAGCAGTTGTAGCCCATTGCCAGATGCCCTTCAAATGGGCTACTTACCGGTGGCATTCGCACCGTTCCTCGTTGCCAGGAGTAGATGCCAGCATCCGGAAAGTCCAAATTGTCAACGAACGGCTGTAGTGTGGTCAGGAAATTACCATCGATCGCTACGG
>CAZPLV010000113.1:0-6149 GCA_964587295.1 uncultured bacterium | reverse complement strand
AGCTGAACAAGGACCGCGGCATCACGTTCCTGCTCATCGAGCACGACATGCCGCTGGTGATGGGCCTGTGCGACCCGGTGATCGTGATGAACGCCGGAACCAAGCTGGCCGAAGGCAAACCCGAACTGATCCGCAGCGACCCGCGCGTACTGGAAGCTTACCTGGGAGGTCAATATGCCGCTGCTGAAGGTTGAGGGTGTGACCAGTGGCTATGGCGGCATGGAAGTGCTGCGTGACATCCAGCTGACAGTCGGCCAGGATGAGATTGTCAGCATCATTGGCCCCAACGGTGCCGGCAAGTCGACGGTGATGAAGACCATCTTCGGTCTGCTCAGGCCCTGGAAAGGCAGCATCGGCTTTGAAGGCCGCGAGATCGGCGGTATGACGCCCGACCGCATCGTCCGCGAGGGACTGTGCTACGTGCCTCAGGTCGATAACGTCTTCCCCAGCCTGACCGTCGAGGAGAATCTGGACATGGGTGCGTTCCTGCTCAGGGGACCGCTCGCCGAGCGCAAGCAGCGCATTTTTGACATGTTTCCCCGGCTGGCCGAGCGCCGCCGCCAGCGGGCCGGCAAAATGTCCGGCGGGGAGCGGCAGATGGTCGCCATGGGGCGCGCGCTCATGCTCGACCCGAAGCTTCTGCTGCTGGATGAACCGAGCGCAGGTCTGGCTCCCCTCATGGTCGACGTGATCTTTGAGACAGTGAAAACCATCAATGACGCCGGCGTGGCGATTCTGATGGTTGAGCAGAATGCAAGAAAATCCCTGGAACTCGCTGACCGCGGTTACGTGCTGGCCACCGGTACGAACAAGGTTGAGGGCAGCGGCGAAGAGCTTCTGGCCAATCCTGACGTGGCCAGGCTCTACCTTGGAGGCTAGTGCGAAGTGATTGAGACTGGCAGTAGCAAAGCCGCGGTGAAACCCATGCGGCGTTTCCGTGATTTCATGAACAGCCGGGCCGGCGGACTCACCCTGCTTGTCGCCCTCATTGTCATTATTCTGCTCGCCGCCCAGTTCACGGGCGTCACCAGCCAGCGCCTGCTGTCACTGCTCGTGCGTGGCGTGATGCTGGCGGGCATCATCTCCCTCGGCGCCATCGGCCTGACGCTCATTTCCGGCGTCATGAAGATGTCGAACTTCGCCCAGGGTGACCTCATGTCGGCCGGGGCCTACCTTGCGCTGGTGGTTGTGGTGTTCCTGCCGCAGGGCACCCCGCTCGGACCGTTTTCATTCGGCTATGAGTTCCTGATTGCACTCCTGGTCGCCATGGCGGTGACCGGCGTGATAGCCGTGCTGCTTGACCGGACCATTTACCAGAAACTGCGCAAACGGCGCGCCGGCCCCGTTGTTCTGGCCATGGCCTCACTTGGTGCTGCCCTGCTCGTCCGCAGCATCATCTACCTGGGATGGGGCGCTGACTTCTCGTTCTACTATTCCGGACGGGCCCGGCCCGCGGTCGAACTGTTCAGCGGCATCAGCGTGCTGCCCGACCAGCTGTTCATCCTGGGCATGTCGGTTTTTTTCATCATCATCATCTGGTTCCTGCTCTCCATGACCAAACTGGGCAAATCAATGCGCGCCACTGCGGACAACGCGGACCTGGCCCGGATATCCGGCATCAACACCGGATCAGTCATCACCTACACCTGGCTGATCGGCGGCGCTCTGGCCGGGGCCAGTGGCGTGATGTACGGCCTCTACGCGCAGCTGCGACCGGAGATGGGCTGGTTCCTGCTGCTGCCCCTGTTCGCTGCTGTCATCCTCGGCACCATCGGCAACCCATACGGTGCCCTGGTCGGTGCACTGGTAATCGGGATCGGCTGGCAGGTGTCCTCCGCGTTCCTTAACCCGGCATACGGCCCTGCAGTCGCCTTCGTTCTGATGATTCTGGTACTGCTGTTCCGCCCGCAGGGACTGTTCGGAAAGGCTGGAGGCTGACATGGACGCAACGCTCGCACGCACTGTCCTGCTCGGTATCCCGCTCGTGCTCATTGCCTTTCAGCTGCTGCCGCTGCGCAACGGCTGGCTGCGCCTGCTGGCCAGCGTCATCGGCGGCAGTCTGCTGTCATGGCTGCTGGTCTCATTCCTGCCCACCGGCACAATCTCCTATGTTGTCTCGTTTGCCGCCATGGCCTCCATCTATGCGGTACTGACGCTGGGGCTAAACGTGCAGTGGGGCTATACGGGACTGTTCAACATCGGCATCGCAGCATTCTTCTCGGTTGGTGCGTTCACCACGGCACTCGTTACCACCCTGCCGCCTGAAGGGGCATTCGCGTCCTTCAGCCAGCAGCTGTTCGGCCTTGGTGCGCCGTTTGTAATCGGCATCATCGCCGCCGGAGTTGTTTCCGGCCTGCTCGCCTGGCTGATCGGCATACCGACGCTGCGGTTGCGTGAGGACTACCTGGCGATGGCCACCATCGGCATTGCCGAGCTGACCCGTCTGATTTTCCAGAACGAGCGCTGGCTTGCCAATGGCCCGCAGCCCATGCGCGGAATCCCCCAGCCCCTGAAGTGCCTGGTTGAGGATCCGGTGTGCGCCTGGCTGCCCGGTCCGCTGCAGGCAATGTTCGAACCCCTGGCGCCCCGTGACTACATCTGGGTCTACCTGGTGGTCGTGGCCATCGTGCTGTTCGTGACCTACCTGGTGCTGCAGCAGCTTCTGCGCTCACCCTGGGGCCGTGTCCTCCGGGCTGTGCGTGAAGATGAGGCATCCGCCGCGATGGTCGGCAAGAACGTCGCCCGCTTCCGCATGCAGTCATTCGTGCTCGGGGCGTTCGTCATGGGCGTTGGTGGTGCGCTGTATGCCCACTACATGGTGGCGATTGATTACAGCCACTTCAACCCGCTCTACGCGACGTTCCTGATCTGGGTCATGCTCATGCTCGGCGGCAGCGGCAACAACCGCGGTGCGATCCTGGGTGCATTCGTGATCTGGGGGGTCTGGACGGGGACCGCTTTCGTGATCGACGAGATCAGGCCAGCCCTGGCGGCCATCTCGCCTGCCCTGCCTGCACGGGCTCCGTACCTGCGCTTCCTGCTCGTTGCCCTCATGCTCATATTCATCCTGCTGTACCGGCCGTCAGGGCTGCTGGCGGAAGAGAAGTTCGCTTCTGCACAGGCAGCCGGTGACGATGACGGCAAAACCGGAGCTGCCTGACAGTCTTGAACTGAATCATGGTGCTACCCTCACACAAACGTAGCGGAATGGTTGACCCATAGAGGCACCCTTCCGCTACTTTGTTCAAGCAATGGGGGGATGAATCATGGCTCAGACAGCTGACCAGGAAATTGCCGCACTCAAGAAAGACATTGAGGCACTCAAGAAGGACCTGAAGAACGCTGCCGGAGAAGGTGGCGACATACTTTCCTCGGCGCGTCAGAAGCTCGAGGCGGAGGCTGAGAAGCTCATGGAAAGCATGCGTGACAGCGCCGGCTCCATGGGTCAGAATCTGCGTGGAGCCGCCGGCTCCGTCAGCGAGAACGTCCGTCAGGCAGCCGGTGCCGCAGTCGACCAGGGTGAGCAGATGCTCCACCAGGTGGAAGACAGCATTGGCGACAAGCCTCTGACATCCGTGGCAATCACCTTCGGGGCAGGCTTCCTGCTCGGCTGGCTCATGTCACGCAAATGAGTTGAGCGGCCGTGCTCAAGCGCTTCACTGACTACACGATTGCCTTCCTCGAGCTTGTTGAGGCTGAGGCACGCAACGCCGGTGCCGGACTGGTCAAAGCCGGCACCAATGTTGCACTGGCGATTGTCGGCGCCATTCTGCTGGGGATTGCGGCCGCCATATTCGGCTGGTCCCTGTTCCTGGCGCTCAGGCCGGTGTGGGGCGAAGCAGGCGCCGCTGCAGCATGCGCCGGCCTGATTCTCGTGCTGGGAGGTGTCCTGCTGTGGCTGGCAAGCTCACGCAGCAAGAAGAAGTAGACAATGCACGGCTGCGGCTGAAGCTGCTGGCCGAACGCCTGGAGCTGGAAAGTCAGCTTGCGCGCCAGCGCAGCGGCTCGGCCCTGAAGCAGGGTCTGGCGGCCATCGCGGGCGACCGGACGCTGCTCACACTTGGCGGCAGCGCAATTCTGTCGCTGGTCGCAGGGGCAGTCCTGGCGCGTCAGCCGCGCTGGCGCACTGCCGCGCTCGCGCTGCTGGCGCGGCAACTCAGCCGCTGACAGCACAACCTGATGCCAGGAACAGGAAGCAGGAGGCGGATACCGAAATGGTATCCGCCTCCTTTCCTTATGCGTTCAGCTGAACGCAGTGCAACTGAGGGTCTTACTCTGCGGGGATCTCGTCTGCCGGAATGACTGCAGCTTCGACAATTTCGCCGTCCACATACTGCCAGACCTGCACGGGAGTGATCACGTCACCGAACTGGTCGAAGTCGACCGTGCCGGCTGCGCCGGTGTAATCGATTGCTTCACCGGCGGCCAGTGCCTCGAGTGCAGTGGTGAAGTCACCGATGCTGATGTGGGTTCCGCCGGCACTGTTGACTTCGCGCAGTGCGTCGCGCACGGTGTCGGAGTTGATGTCCTGACCGTTGGCATGTGCGTAGGCAGCAGCAAGGCCGATTGATACGACTGCGTCGTAGGTGGTGTCGATGAACGGCAGGTTCGGCAGGTCACCATGGAGGGCCTCGAACTGCTCACGGAAGGCAACCGCACCGCTCCACTCCGGGTCAGCGCCCGGGCCGGTGCCGTACTGGCCTTCAATGACTTCGGCGCCGACAGCGTCAACGATTTCGTTGGACTGGGTGCCGTCAACGTACTGCCAGCTGGTGAAGCCGAACAGGTCGCGTGCCTCGGCCATGTACAGGGTGGCCTGACCGGGGTAGCTGACTGCCAGGATCACATCAGGCTCACCTTCGAGCAGCGCTTCGAGCTCTGCGGTGTAGGTGGGCTGTGCCTGCTCTGGGTGGGCAACGGTCGCAAGGACGGTGCCGCCACGTGCCTCAAAGGCGGCGGTGAACGCATCAGCAAGGCCCTGGCCGTACGGGCTGTTGATGTAGAAGATGCTGGCGGTCTCGAAGACGTTGTCCTCAAAGATCTCGCCGCGGGCAAGCATGCCACCGACGACACCCTGGGTGGCGTCCGATGCGACGGTACGGAACAGGTAGTCGTTGTCATCAAGGATGCTGATCAGCGGGCTGGTGCTTGCCGGAGTCATCAGGATGACTTCGGAAGGAATGGTGACTGCTTCGGCAACGGCAACGGTCACACCGCTGGCCAGTGCGCCGACAATGGCGACAACGCCGTCAGTCTCGACAAGTTTGCGGGCACGGTCCACGCCAACGGATGCTTCCGTTGCGCCGTCCTCCACGACGAGATTTATGATGGGGCCACCGAAGACTGCCTCGGCAGCAGCGTTGATCTGGTCAGCTGCCATTCTGGCGCCGTTCTCCATACCGGGGCCGAACTCAGCCAGCGCACCGGTGTAGTCGAACAGAATCCCC
The DNA here is from genome assembly GCA_964587295.1 of uncultured bacterium. GTDB lineage: Bacteria > Deinococcota > Deinococci > Deinococcales > Trueperaceae > CALDPK01. The sequence goes on along the minus strand of CAZPLV010000113.1, from coordinate 702 downwards.
ACGTTGGCTGCCGTGGGAGCGGTTTGGGCGAGTGCACCACCGGTAATGGCGAATGCACCCAGAGTTGCGATTGCGATCTTCTTCATCGACCCTCCTGATATAAGGCGTCCGGGCCGTACCTTTATGGTCAGCACCGGATTGTTTGTGTTGCACGGGCATCATAATGTCGGGCGGATGGGCGTGTCAAACGCGGGGCGGGGTCCTGTAATGCCGCGATTACGCTCTTGACAGACGCTTTGTCACGGCATTACAGGACCCCTCGGCTGGTTACGAACCCAGTGAGAGTATTGATGAAGTTAGGAATGCCAATATGCCTGTCCAGAAATAAAAGGTCGCAAAAGTGGATCGGCGGTCGGGCATGAGAATGCGCTGCAGCAGGATCGCAACGCCGAAAAAAGCCGCTGCTGTGGCCAGGATGACCGCAGTCAGCAGCAGCCCATTGGCTGCCACATTCAGTGGCAAAAACCTCGCGGCCACCGTTGCCAGCTGCAGCGAAGCAACCACCATGAAGCCCACACAAGCCAGGGTGCCACCCGGACTGTAGTCATGCCGCAACTCTAACAAAGGCTTCCGTCCCGCCATCAGGGACCGCCCCTCCTCGCACTTATCCAACCGCGCTTCGTAACCCACATTGGGGGCGGAAGTAATTCGTAGCCACGCGTTGTTGTATAAATATGAAGTCCCCGCTGTTCACACGAAAGT
>CAZPLV010000112.1:4993-6162 GCA_964587295.1 uncultured bacterium | reverse complement strand
GTCCGCGCTGGAAGTGTCAGGAACAGGTCTGGCAAAGGAACCGGCACGCAGCGCCACTTTTTTTGCGGCTGAAACGGCCCGCAGAGCCGGCACGACTGTTTACTTCGACCTGGATTTCCGGGCGGACCAGTGGCACGACCCGCGCGCCTACGGAATCATGGCCCGCGCCCTGTTGCAGCATGTGGACGTGGCCATCGGCACTGAAGAAGAACTGAATGCCATGATGCTGACTGATCCGGCCGACATCGAAATCAGCCACCAGCAGATCTCCGCACCGGTCATCAGTGGTGACGTGGAACAGAATATCCGTGACGTGATGGCCATGACGTGCGGCCCTGAGGCTCTGGTCGTTAAGCGTGGGGCGGATGGTGCAACCATCCACCTGCGCAGCGGTGAAACCATAACGGCCCCGGGCTTTCCCGTCGAGGTTGTGAACGTGCTGGGAGCCGGCGACGCCTTTGCCGCCGGCCTCGTTTACGGCCGTCACCAGGGCTGGGACTGGTACAGGAGCGCCCGCCACGGAAACGCCTGCGGGGCCCTGGTGGTCACCAGGCAGGGTTGCGCCAACTCGATGGCGACCCTGCAGGAAGTCAGCGCCCTGGTTGAACAGCGCGGCGGCTACTGATTATTCGAGTGGCAGCTTGAGCCTGTCCTCGCTACCTTCCCACTGGCCGCGCACCCAGGCCAGATCGGGTTCGTCCCTGGCAATCCAGGACGGGGTCTCTCCGGCAAGGAAATTCAGGTAGTAGGCGTCGTAGCCGGGAGCGGTGACGACCGGATGGTAGCCCTCGCGCACCAGCACCGTGTCGCCATCACCGACTTTCAGCACTTCGTCCAGACTGCGGTCATCGTTGTACAGCCGCTGGAGCGCCCAGCCGTTGTCCGGCTGGAACCGGTAATGGTAAATCTCCTCCAGATCCACTTCCTCAGGCGGATTCTGGATGTCATGCTTGTGGGGCGGGTAGCTGCTCCAGTTGCCTGAAGGGGTGTACACCTCGACGCACAGCAGTTTCTCGGCATCACCGGGGTCAAGGATATGGGAGATCTGCCGGGTGGCATTGTGGCCACCGCGGATTTCGATTTCCACGTCCTCGGGCTTGATGAAACGCACCGGGTAGCGGCCCTCGGCCGGAGCAAAACCAACTGCCACTTCAAGGTCGCCCTTCGCG
>CAZPLV010000112.1:3318-4893 GCA_964587295.1 uncultured bacterium | reverse complement strand
CCGGTGTCCTTTACGGGAACGATGAATTGCATTTATTCCTCCTTCAACTGTCCATGCCGGGAATCTCGTCAAGCGAGACCGTCCGGCGCTCGTGCAGGCTGCGGGTTGCCGCCATGGCCACGCGCAGTGACTCAACGGCGTCACGTGGTCCGGGCTGGGGCGCGTTGCCGCTCCTGACGTCCGTAACGAATGCCTGCAGTTCAATCCGGTAGGCGTCATTGAAGCGGTCGAGGAAGTAGTGCCAGTAATCACCGGCGATACCCTCTCGCCCGTAGCGCCACACTTTCGTGGCCCGTTCGTCCTCAGTGACCAGCTTGCCGTTCTCGCCGTGCACCTCGACCCGCAGGTCATAACCGTGCACGGTCCGGCGCGAATTGGTGATCACGCCCAGGGCGCCACTTGTGAATTCGAGCGTGAGCACACTGGTGTCCACGTCGTTCAGTTCAATCAGATCCGGATCCGCAAACACGCGGCCGAGCGCAGTGACCCGCTCGATTTCTCCGACGACGAAGCGGGCAGTGTCAATATCGTGAATCACACTGTCGAGGTATATACCCCCCGAGGTACGGATGTACTCCAGCGGCGGCGGCTCGGGGTCACTCGACTGGCTGCGGAACAGTTCAACATTGCCGATGGCACCGTTGCGCACCTCACGGGCGACTGCGGCGTAGCCCGGATCGAAGCGGCGGTTGAAACCTATCTGGAATGGCACGCCGGCCTGCTCGACCAGTTTCATGGCCCGGATTGTCTCACCCAGGTCGGTTGCCACCGGCTTCTCGCAGAATATCGCCTTGCCCGAGCTGGCTGCCTGGGCCACCTGCCCGGCGTGCAGCGAGGTGGGCGAGGCTATGAGTACGGCATCAATTGAATCATCGGACCAGATGTCCGCCAGATCCACGGTTGAGGTGGCAGCGCCGAAGGCCGCTGCCTCAGCAGCGTCCGGGTTTGCGTCCATGACCTTCACCAGGCGGGCACCGTCAATGCTGCCGGCCAGGTTGCGGGCGTGCAGACGGCCGATGCGTCCGGCCCCGATAACAGCGAAGTTCATCATGCTCTGTTGTCTCCTCTGATTCCGTGCTCCTGCTCCAGGAAGCGAAGCGCCTCGCCGGACACGGTTCTGGCGTCATGCACTGCCGGATCCTGCTCGGCCTCAATCACGTACCAGCCCCGGTAACCGACTTCGCGCAGGGCTGAAAACACCCGGCCGAAGTCAAGCAGGCCGGCGCCCGGAGTGCAGAAAACATTGTTACGGACCGCAGTGGCAAAGTCCCAATTGCCGGCACGTGCCTCACGCAGCACAGCCTCGCGGACGTCCTTCAGGTGCACGTAATCAACCCGGTGCGCCCACTTCTCTGTCAGCTCACCCGGGTCCGTACCGCCGTACCAGGCGTGGCCGGTGTCCAGGCAGTAACCGACCAGATCGGGATCAAGTGATTCCAGCAAGCGGTCAACTTCGTCCGCACTTTCAATTGCGGTACCGCCATGCGGATGGATGGTCGCACGCAGGCCGCGCTGCCGGGCATATTCGCCGGTGCGGTGCAGCCCGGTGATCAGGCGGTCCCAGCCGGAATCGTC
>CAZPLV010000112.1:0-3218 GCA_964587295.1 uncultured bacterium | reverse complement strand
CCCCAGTCACGCAGGTCGTCATTTACCCAGCCGATCGGTCCCACCCCGATGGGATTAGCCATCAGAGTGTGCCCTTCTGGCGGGACCGGCCCTTGTCGTACTCGCGGCGTGCAGCCCGGATATCCTTGCGGGCGCTCACTTCGGCCACAGGCACGTCCCACCAGCCGCCGAATGAGGGGACCCGCTTTTCGGGATCGGTGTTGACCACAATCACCCGGACACCCTCCAGGCCGCGGGCACCCTCGAGCGCGGAGTGCAGTCCGTCTTCGTCGTCGACCGAGAACGAATGGGCTCCCAGCGCCCGGGCATGCGCGGCCAGGTCAAGCTTCAGGTAGGGCCCATTGAGCTGCCCGCTCTTCTGGTCACGCATGCGCAGCTCGTTCATGAAGCCCGGGGTTCCGGTTGAGCGCTGCAAGCCGTGGATGGACTGGTAACCGTGGTTGTCCACCAGGATGACGGTGAAGTCCAGGCCTTCGGCTACGGCCGTAACAATTTCCGAGTTCATCATCAGGTAGCTGCCGTCGCCGATGAACACGACGGTCTCGCGGTCTGGCTCCGCCATTTTCACGCCGATGCCGGCCGGAATTTCATAACCCATGCAGGAGAAGCCGTACTCGAGGTGGTACGCCTTGGGGTCCTCCGGCCGCCACAGTTTCAGCAGGTCACCCGGCATGCTGCCGGCGGCGTTGATGATGGTGGCCTTGCCACCGAAATGGTCGTTCACCATGCCGATCACGGCTGACTGGGCCAGACCGCCCTTGCCGCTCGCGGAGCGGAGTTCATCGACCGTCTGCTCCCACTCGCGTTTGAGGCTGCTGACTTCAGCAAGGTAGGTGTCATCCGGCTGCCGCGTGGCCCCAAGCGCCTCGGTCAGCTGCCGGAGACCCAGACGCGCATCCGCAATGAGCGGCACGGCTCCCAGCTTGAATGCATCCATGGACGCGACGTTGAGGCCGATGAAGCGGACGTCCCCGTTCTGGAAGGCGGTGCGCGAGGCCGTCACGAAGTCACCGAGTCTGGTGCCGACCGCAAGCACAAGATCCGCCTCAGCGGCCAGGGTATTGGCGGCGGAACCGCCGATGGCGCCAACCGGACCCACGTTCAGGGGGTGGTTCCAGGGGAGCGCACCCTTGCCGGCCTGGCTTTCGGCAACAGGGATGCCGAACGATGAGGCAAATTCGGCCAGATCACCGGTTGCACCCGAGTAAATTGCGCCACCACCGGCAATGAGCAGCGGACGCCTGGCGGACTTGAGCAGCTCGGCTGCCTCGGCCAGCGACTGTTCGTCGGCAGGCTGACGCCGGATGTGCCAGTCACGTTCCCGGAACAGCTCCCGGGGCCAGTCCCAGGCTTCGGCCTGCACGTCCTCCGGCAGGCAGATGGTGACGGCACCCGTCTCTGCCGGGTCAGTCAGCACCCGCATGGCGCCGAGCAGTGCTGCGGGCAGCTGCTCCGGCCGCTCGATCCGGGCGTAAAAACGCGACACCGGCCGGAAAGCATCGTTGACCGTCAGGTCATGCTGCTGGGGGTTCTCCAGCTGCTGCAGTACGGGGTCCGGCGCCCGGTTGGCGAAGTAGTCGCTGGGCAGGAGCAGCACCGGCAACCGGTTGATGGTGGCTCCGGCAGCCGCGGTGACCATGTTCAGCGCACCCGGACCGACCGAGGCCGTGACAGCCTGGAGCTGCAGACGGTCCGTGTGCTTGGCGAAAGCAGCCGCCGAGTGCACCATGGCCTGCTCGTTCTGGCCCCGCCAGCTTTCAAGTCCGACATCGCTGCCCAGCTCGTGCAGTGCCTGACCCAGACCTGCAACGTTGCCGTGACCGAGAATGGCCCAGACACCAGGAATCAGCCGGCGGCGCACGCCATCGCGAACCGAGTGCTGTACTGCCAGGAACCTGACCAGTGCTTGTCCGACAGTCAGGCGGATGGTTGTCATAATCTGACCTCCAGGGGGCCGGAGTCATCAAGGCTCCTCCGGTCAGCAAAAACTTGTGTCCAGCATAGCAAGGGCGTCAGTCCCGCCTTCAGCAGTGCAGTGGGGAACGGAGCTGCGCCGCCGAGTCGAGCAGCAGTTCACCGTCAGCGACGAGCAGTCGCAGGCGGCCGGTCCCGTCAATGCCGGCGGCCTTGCCCGAGAGCTGCTCACCGTTCAGCTCAAGCTGCAGCTGCCGTCCCTGCAGTGCGTCAAGTCCTGCCCAGCTGTCCTGCAACTGTTCAGGGTGTTCGGTCATCAGGCGCCAGCCGGCGCCGATGCCGTCAAGAACAAGGCTGTGTACCCGGCTGAGAGGCAGTCCTGCGAGGCGTCCGGCTCCCGCGGGTGGCTGATTGTCCACGTTCACGCCCACACCGCAGAGCAGGTGACCGCTGGTGACCTCGCAAAGGATGCCGCCAACCTTGAGGCCGGACTGCAGCAGGTCGTTCGGCCACTTCAGCTGCAGCTTCCCTCCGGGCGGCAGCTCACTGTTCAGCGCCCCGGCAATCCCCAGTGCGATAAAAAGCGGAGCTGCGGGGAGCGCAGGTCCCTTGAGCGCGGCACTCTGCCAGGAGCCGCCGGCTGCACTCGCCCAGTCCCGCGCCCGTTGGCCCCGGCCGTCAGATTGCACGTCCGCCCGCAGCACAAGGCCGTCAATCCGGTCTCCTCCGATCAGCCGGCTGCGCAGCTCGTCCTGGGTCGAAGCCAGCGCCCGGAAGTGCTCGATGCGCCATTCAGCCGGCCGCACAACTCACCAGCCGACGGCCTGGCCGTCCTTGCGGTGGTCACTGGCTGCAAGGTAGTGGCCGTCCGGCAGCCGCTGGATCAGCTGCGCGCCACCGAAGGCAGCCTGTTCCGCAGTGCCGACCTCATGGCCCAGTCGCATGAGCTCCGCCCGTACCGGTTCATTGACGCCGTCCTCAAGCAGCACGCTCAGACCCTGCTCGACCTGCCAGCGCGGCGCGTCGCTGGCCACCTGGGCGTTCTGGCCCCACAGCTTCATGCGCAGCAGCACCTGCAGGTGGCCCTGTGGCTGCATCGGTCCGCCCATCACTCCGAAGCTCATTTCGGGCTGGCCGTCACGGGTGAGAAAACCGGGGATGATCGTATGGAACGGCCGTTTGCCGGGGGCTACCCGGTTGGGATGGCCCTCTTCCAGGCTGAAGCCGGCTCCGCGGTTCTGCAGGGCAATCCCGGTGCCCGGCACCACGATGCCGGAGCCGAAGCCCATGTAATTGGACTGGAT
>CAZPLV010000111.1:0-6206 GCA_964587295.1 uncultured bacterium | reverse complement strand
TGCCGCATGACAACGTTGAACTGACTTTCGATGAGCGTGAGGTCCGGATTGTCTCCGGCAGCTTTGACACCAAACTCCAGCTCACGGATCCCTCGCAGACGCCGCAACTTTCTTTCCCTGAGGAATTTCCCGCCCAGGTGCCGGCCATGGTGCTTGCACGCCTGCTGGGCAACGTCAGATACGCCGCCGCAGTCAATGACTACCAGGCAGTGTTCCGCGGCATCCGGCTTGAACTGCACAGCCAGCACACGCGCGCAGTGGCCAGTGACGGTTTCCGGCTCGCCTGGTCGCACGATGAGCTGAGCAGCGGCCTTGATGCGGACATTATCCTTCCTGCCCGCGCCGTTGAGGAAATCATCCGCCTGCTCGATGATTCCGGTGACGTGAAACTGGCACTCTCAGAAGGCCAGCTGTCACTGTCCACTGCGCACTACCGGATGAACGTCAAGCTGATGGAGGGAGCATTCCCGGATTACAACCGCATCATTCCAAAGGCTCTGGCCCTGGAAGTCACGATGGCGGCTGCAGAGCTGCAGGAAGCGGTGGCGCGCGTGGCCGTACTTGCCGATCCCGGCAGCAACAACCGCATTGACCTGTTCCTCGACGGGGACCAGGCGACCATTACCGCCGAAGGCGCCTACGGTGGCGCCCGTGAGGTTGTGGACGTCAGTGACAGCAGCGATGGAGGGCAGCTCTCGCTGTCATTCAATGCCCGTTACGTGCTGGAGGCCATCAGGCCACTTTCAGGCGATGTACGCATCAGCCTTTCTGGGGTCACCACCCCGACAATCATCAAGGGAATCGCCGATCCTGGCTATCTGGCCATGATCGTGCCACTCAAAACGGTAGTCGACTGAGGTTTTGGCCCGGTCGGCTCATTCAGCAGCCGGAGGATCACATGACAAGAATCGAATCAGTCCATGCCCTGGAGCAGCTTGACTCCCGGGGCAACCCCACCGTGGGCGCGACGGTAAGGCTGGAAAGTGGCTTCCTTGGCCATGCTCTGGTCCCGTCCGGTGCATCAACGGGAGCGCATGAAGCCGTGGAACTGCGCGACGGCGGAGAGCGCTTCGGCGGCAAGGGCGTGAAGAGGGCCGTGGATCACATCAACGGTGAGATTGCCGGTGTGCTCGAGGGCCTGGATGCTGCCGACCAGGTGGAGCTCGACCGGGTACTGGTCGAACTGGATGGTACGGACAACAAAAGCCGGCTCGGTGCCAATGCGCTGCTGGCTGTCTCCCTGGCTGCCGCCAGGGCCAGCTCTGAAACCCTGGGACTGCCGCTGTACCGCTATCTGGGCGGAACGGGTGCCCGGGTGCTGCCCGTCCCGATGATGAACGTGATCAACGGCGGAGCGCACGCCGACAACAGTGTCGACATGCAGGAATTCATGCTTGCTCCGGTGGGTTTTGACTCGTTCAGTGAGGCACTCCGTGCCGGTGTCGAGACGTTCCACAAGCTGCGTTCCGTGCTGCAGGACCGCGGTTACAACACCAATGTCGGCGACGAGGGTGGCTTCGCTCCGGACCTGAAGAGCAACGAGGAGGCAGTCGAAGTGATTCTGCGGGCCATCGAGCAGGCCGGCTACCGTCCGGGCGAACAGATTGCCCTGGCACTTGACCCTGCCAGCACCGAGTACTACTCGGGCGGCAAGTACAAGCTGACCGCCGAGGACCGCGTGCTCGACAGTGACGAGATGATTGCCTACTGGAAGGACTGGGCCACGCGCTACCCGATCATTTCAATCGAGGATGGCCTGGCCGAGGATGACTGGAGCGGCTGGAGCAGACTGACCAGCGAACTGGGTTCGAAAGTCCAGCTGGTCGGTGACGACCTGTACGTGACCAACAGCGAGCGCCTGCAGCGCGGTATCGACGAGCAGGCCGGCAACGCCATACTGGTGAAGGTCAACCAGATCGGAACGCTTACAGAGGCTCTGGACGCCATTGGCCTGGCTTCTGCGCATGGGTTGCGCAGCATGATCAGCCACCGTTCCGGTGAGACTGAGGACACGTTCATTGCCGACCTTGCCGTGGCCGTCAACGCAGGTCAGATCAAGACAGGTTCCGCCAGCCGCAGTGACCGCATAGCCAAGTACAACCGGCTGCTGCAGATTGAGGACGAACTTGCTGATGGTGCACGATTCCTCGGGCGCCGGGCCTTCAGACAGTGAGCAGCCAGATGACTGATGCTCAGCTCGACAGCATTCAGCGGGCAGCACCAGGCATGCTCAGACGGCGCAGCAAAATTGTGGCCACCCTCGGGCCCGCCACGAGCAGCCAGGACATGGTCACCCGACTGCTCCAGGCAGGCGTTAATGTGTTCAGGCTGAATTTCTCGCACGGTACCCGTGAGCTGCACGAGCAGAACATTGCACTCATCCGGCAGGAGTCGGAGCGCACCGGCCGTTCCATCGGTGTGCTGCAGGACCTGCAGGGCCCGAAGATTCGTGTTGCCACCTTCGAGGACGGCCGGGTTGAGCTTGAGGCGGGCAGCCGCTTCAACCTGACCTGCGGCGACGAGAGCCCGGGTGACGCGACCCGCGTAGGAGTCACCTATCCCGGACTCTACTCGGACGTGAACGCGGGTGACATCCTGCTGCTCGATGACGGTCGCCTCAGCCTGAGCGTGCAGGAAGTCAGGAACAAGACCATCGAAACCGAAGTGGTCATCGGCGGAACGCTGTCAAACAACAAGGGAATCAACATTCCCGGTGCGGACCTGACAATTCCGGCGTTGACCGACAAGGACGTTGCTGACCTCATCACCGGTGTTGAGCTCGGGGTCGACTGGGTTGCCATGAGCTTCGTGCGCAGCCGTGATGACCTGTTGCTGGCCCGCCATTATCTGTCCCGTGAAGGCTCAGATGCCAGGCTCATGGCCAAGATTGAGAAACCGGGTGCAGTCGAGCGGTTTGCGGAGATTCTGCGCGAAGTGGACGGCATCATGGTTGCCCGTGGTGACCTCGGAGTCGAAATGCCGGCCGAGCAGGTGCCGCTGGTCCAGAAGCGCCTGATCAGGGCGTGCGTGGAAGCAGGCAAGCCTGTGGTCACAGCCACCCAGATGCTTGAATCAATGATCAGTGAGCCGACGCCGACCCGCGCTGAGGCCAGTGACGTTGCCAATGCCATCATCGACGGCACTGACGCCGTAATGCTGTCGGCCGAGACCGCAGTTGGTGCCTACCCGGTCAAGGCTGTTCAGATGATGGACCGGATTGCCCGGACGGTTGAGGCAGATCCGAACTTCGCGGAGCGCATGCGCAGCTTCCACCTGCCGACGGACGAATCAACCACCGACGTGGTTTCGAGCGGCGCCTGCGACATGGCCTACAACCTCAATGCAGACCTGATTGTCACTTTCACCACTTCCGGCGGCACTGCCCTGCGTGTGTCACGCAACCGGCCCAACACCCCGATCCTGGCGATCACGCCGACCGAGCGGGTCTTCCGCCAGCTGACTGTCGTTTCAGGCATCATTCCCCACCTGGGGCCGGACATCACTTCAACCGATGAAATGGTGTCACTCGCCAATCAGGCGATCGCGGAGCTGGGTATCGGCATTCCAGGCGGACGTTTCGTAATAACCGCCGGAGTGCCGTTCGGCCAGAGTGGCAGCACCAACCTGATCCGTATTGAACACATGAAGTAAGCAGACCTGCAGTAGCAATAAAGAGTGTGGCTCCCCGAATTTACCGGGGAGCCATACCATACTCTTAACTTGAAGCTTCAGTTGAGCCGAGGCTCACTCTTCCGCTACAACCTCGATGTTGAGGGTGATTTCGACGTCAGGGTGAGGACGGTACGGGACCTGGAACTCACCGAGGGTCTTGATCGGCTCGTTGAGCTCGATCTTGCGGCGGTCGATCTGCACATCATGCTGTTCTTCCAGCAGGCTGGCGATGTCGCGGTTGCTGACGGAGCCGTAAATGCGTCCGTCACCGGCGCGCACGGCAATCTTCACGTTGGCGTCGCCAAGAAGATCCCTGAGGCGCTCGGCATCAGCCTTGAGTTCTGAAAGCTGGCGGGCGCGCTGCTCCAGCATGGCTTCCAACTGCTTCTGGTTGGAGCGGGTGGCCGGAACGGCCAGGCCTTCCGGAACCAGGTAGTTACGGCCATAACCGGGACGCACCTTCACCATGTCACCCGGGTCGCCGAGCTTGTAGACGCTCTCGAGCAGGATGACGTTCACTTACGGACCAGCTTTTCGGTAATCGGGATGATTGCAAGCATCCGTGCCCGCTTGATTGTTACAGCGAGCCTACGCTGGTACTTGGCGGTAACGCCAGTACGGCGGCGGGGCAGGATTTTACCGGTGTCACTGATGAAGCGACGCAGCATCTTGCCATCGTGGTAATCGGTTACCTCAAGCTCACCAGTGGTGAACGGGCAAACCTTGGGCCTGCGGCCGCGGCGGTTGCCAAGCCGCTTTTTCTTGTTGTCTCTTTCTCTTGCCATTAAAAGGGCAGATCCTCTTCGGGTGGGAATTCCTCGTCAATGTCCAGCCTGCTCGGTCGGGCACCCCGGGCTTCATCCGCAGGGCGGGTACCGGCGCCACCACCGCCGGGACCACGAGTCAGGACTTCGACGCGCGTACCTTCAATGCGCGTCGTGTATCTTCTGTTGCCTTCCTTATCGGTCCAGCTTTCATTGACCAGTCGACCGATAACAAAGACAGGGTCGCCCTTGCTGAGATCAGCAGTGGCAGTTGCAAGTTCGCGCCAGGTTGTGACGTCGATGAAGTGGGTGCGCTCCTGGTCTGCACCTGAACGGTCGCGGAAGCGTTCGTTCACGGCGACACTGAAGCGGCATACGGCATGCCCTGTGGGCGTGTGCCGCATTTCGGCATCCCTGGTCAGGTTGCCGATGATCCGCACTTCATTGAATGCCTCTTTCAGCCGTGGCTGATCGCGGGCATCCATGAGGACGGGGTCAGGGCCGCGGCTCGAAATGTCAATCAGATCGACCCGGTTGGCATTGATATCGAGACTGCTGCGCTTCTGGCCCTCAGGGGTTTCCCAGGTGCGGTGGTTGAGCCTGCCCTCTACGAGCACGCCCGTACCGGGCTCCGCGAGCTGGTCGACCATGTTCTCGGCCTGCTGGCCGAAAAGTGTCGTCCTGTGATACCAGGCGAGGCTGCGTTTCTCACCGTCATCACCGATCACATCGTCGCTGCCGGCCAGGTTGAGTTCAAGTATGGCGAGACCACCCGCGGTGTAACGCAGTTCAGCCTTCTGGGTGAGCGTACCCACCAGAAAAACAGTGTTAAGTCCTCGTGCCATTTTCTTTCCTCCTCAATACCTTCCGGATGCGGTTACCTGTGCAGGCTGATCAGGCAGCCTGTTCAGCCTGCTTTTCAGCCTTGGGTTCCTTCCGGGTCTTCCACTCCGGACGGTCCTTAACTACCAGTACCCGCATGACGTTATCACGCTGCCTCAGGGCAGCTTCGATCACTTTAGGCATTTCACCAGGGAGTTCCAGGCGATAAATCAGGTAGTAACCCTCGTTCTTCTTGCGGATCGGGTAGGCAAGACGGCGCGTGCCCCACTCGTCGAGCGCAACAAGCTTTCCGCCTGCGCGTTCAATCTGCGTGTCAATCGCGTCCTTTTCCGACTGCAGCTGAGTCTCGCTCAGGCCGCTTTCAAGAATGACGTTCAAATCATATTCCGACATCTGACACCTCCTTTCAGGTGCCAAAGGCTCCACCAGTTGGGTGACCGGTCACGTCCCCTTCAGGTGCCGCCTCCAGCGTAGGCTCGCCGCGTAAGCAGCAATTGACCAGAATAACACGGATGAGCACGTATGATGGCTGGTGGCCGACTGCCGCCGGGAACGGCGAGGTCGAATTTGTGACACTATCGCCCTGCCGCATCCGTAGGGTGAACATTGACGCAGGGGTGCCCCGGATATTGCACGGGACACCATCATCGGAGGCCGCTGCTTGAATCAGACTGATGCGTGCCGTGAACGGAAACGGTCATGCAATGACAACTGAAGCGTCCAGACTCACAGGCCGCGAAGCTGACCGCCGGCAGCGCAATGGCCGCGCCATACTGCTCCTGATCCCGGTTCTGGTCCTGGTGATCATTGTCTCGATCGGAGTCGGTGCTGTCGACGTCACGCCCGTACAGGTCGTGTCGATTCTGCTGTCTTGGCTCGGCATCGGACCCATTGCCGAGTTCACTGAGATCCAGGAACGGGTGTTGC
>CAZPLV010000110.1:0-6214 GCA_964587295.1 uncultured bacterium | reverse complement strand
GCGGTTCTGTTCATCACGAAGCGCAGGGTCGAACTTACGAACCAACCTGACCATCTCATCCCTGGTTTCCTGGCGAACCCGTTTCGGGACTGGCAGCTCCAGCGAAATACCGTCGAGGATCAAGCTGTCAGGCGCCGGGAGCACGGGGACGAGTTCATCCGAGTCCAAGTCAGACAGGTACTCCGCAACAGCAGTAACAAGGCTCTTCTGGTAGTTATCAGCCGGCACCAGCCCCCGGACGAACGGCAGTCCCAATTCGTTCACCACCGCACTTACATTCTGGAGCTTGCGTTCCACAGAACCTTCGTTGCGACCAATCAATCTGGCCAGTTCCGCATAGCGGGCTTTCTTGAGCATCTTCACGCCCGCAAGGTCATCGTGGAGCATCCGGAAGTAACCACTTACAATCTTGCGGTTTTCTTCAGGGTTCCAGGGTGGATTCCTTCTTGGCGGCATCTGCCCCCCAGGATAGGCCGCTGACAGCAACAGTGCAAAGCCTTGCACAGTGGCTCGTGTTGACAGCCCGATTTGGTCCGCATCTGTGCAACGTGCAACATCTGCCGCGCCCTGGCGCCAGAACGCGCTTCGTACGACCCGGACCCCTTTCGGCCGCAGACCATGATTCGCGCTGCTCACACGAGTCCAGAATATTGGTCGAGTATGGTTGCCAATCGGGTACTTACAAGCTATTATCCTGCCAAGACAACGGGTAACAGGTTGCAGCCAGGGCATAATCCGGTTCAGCATGCAATTGACCAGCCTCAGATTGGTGCGGCGACCGAATACAGTGCCTGTTCATTGCGAAAGCCGGTGAGACCAATGCGCATCAAAATCATGCTTTCTTTCCTGCTGTTGGCTGTGCTGGCCGCCTGCGGTCCGAAAGGACCGTCAGACGCAACCCCAACAGATGCAACCGTGGTCATCACGTCACATTCCGACGGCCAGACCGTCAGCGGAGCGCCCGGAATCACCGTTACCGCTGAGCTTTCCGACTCGGAAACCGACGCGACCGTTTCCGCAAGCCTCAATGGCGCGGACGTGCCAGCGAACCGGATTGACGACACGATCAGCATAAGCGTGACCCTGCGGGAGGGCGACAACACCGTGTCTTTCACGGTGGCCAACGCCGGTCAGAGCAGTCCGGGCAGCGATTCCATCACACTGCACTATGAGCCGACCGCAGCCGCCACCGTTGAATTCACGTCGCACAGCGCTGGCGATGTGATCACCGGATCCCGCACGGTGACCTTCACGGCCGAACTGACTGCGGCCGCTGCCGACGCCGACATTGCTGCAGAACTGAACGGCACAGCCGTACCACACACACGTTCGGACAATGTGGTTGAGCTGCAACTGGAACTTCAGGACAACGCAAACACCGTGAGCATCAGCGTGGAAAATCCCTACCAGACCGCCGGGGCCCACACTGCCTCCATAGATGTGACTTATCCGTTCATGCGGTTTGAAACCGGGCAGGAAGCAGCGTTAGTAATCGGCCAGGATGATTTCATCTCAACCGGTGAGACCGCGGGCAGCAAGGTAATCAGCAGTCCCTACGGTCGCCCGGTCATACATGACGGTGTGCTTTACGTGCCGGACTGGATCAGTAGCCGGGTCATGGGCTATATGGGGATTCCGGCTGGGAATGGAGCCAGTGCAGATTTTGTTCTGGGACAGCCGGACTTCGACTCAAATGTGACTCCTGTCTCCGGCTCGGTATTTTATGGAGCACAGACTCTGGCCACCGACGGCACTCGCCTGTTTGTAACGGATTTCGGCGCCAACCGGGTTCTGATTTACGACTCGATTCCGAAAGCAAGCGCGGCCGGCGCCACCTGGGTTGTCGGTCAGACCAACCTCATGGGCGACGCCGCGGGCTGCACCGCGAGTCAGCTGATCAATCCGGAGAGCCTCACCGTTGGGCGCGGCAAACTGATTGTTGCGGACTCAGGAGCCAACCGGGTACTCGTCTGGAATCAGATTCCTGCTTCCAATGCCCAACCTGCGGACATTGTCATCGGCCAGCGCGACATGATCAACTGCGCTCTCAATGACGATCCGGATGTGGCCGGCCCGACTGCGCGCACACTCCATCGCCCATCGGATGTATGGAGTGATGGTGCGCGCCTGGTTGTTTCCGACAGCGGCAACAACCGGGTACTCATCTGGAACGAATTTCCCGACACGCCATTTGCCGAAGCGGATGTGGTCATCGGCCAGGACGACTTCACCTCAGGCGCCTCTGCTTCAACTGCCACCACGCTGTTCTACCCGTACATGATTCACAGCAACGGCAATCAGCTGTTCGTGGCTGACTCAAACAACAACCGCGTACTCATCTGGAACGAGTTCCCTACTGAGAATGGCCAGGCTGCGGACGTCGTCCTGGGCCAGGTGGATTTCGTGAGCAGGGCACCGGGTGTGGACAGCGACCGACTCGACTTTCCGACCGCCGTGTATGTGCATGGCAACCAGCTATTCGTCGGGGACAACCACAATGGCCGTGTGCTCATTTTTGAGGGTCAGTGACGGCACCACCTGGAAAACCTGATCCGGACTGAGTTTCGCGCCCTGGGCCAGGGCCAGCTCGAAAGATTCACGGTCTGCCGTCTGTTCCGCCAGCTGCGCAAGTCTCGTTTCGGCGGCCTGGGAGGGTATCGCAGGAGCCAGGCGGGAGCGGGCCACGAAAGCCAGGAGCCTGACGGCGTCCGGGAGCTGTCCGGATTCAAGCTGCAGTTCGGCAAGCCCCAGCACGGCGTCCATGCCCTGCCCGTAACTGCCACGTTCGCGGGTGATCATCATCGAAGCCAGCAGCCGCTTTCGCGCCAGACTGCTGTCACCCGAACGGTGTGTCACGATGCCGGCCAGCGCCAGCGAATCCAGCTCAAGCCAGCGGTCCGCGCTTTCCATTGCCCGGGCGAGTGCGAGCTCCAGTTCGCCCTGCGCCTGCCGCAGGCGGCCGCCGGCCAGGTGAATCCGCGCCAGCTCAAGATGCATGTAACCGATCTGGTTCCGGAAACCCGTGGCCTGGACGTGCTTCACTCCTTCTTCCAGGAAATACTGCGCCTGGACGGGGTCGCCAACGGCCTGCAGCAGCTTGCCGAGCAGCCAGTACGAATAGCCCAGGTGCGGCCCGCGGTGCTTCTCCTGCAGATCAAATCCCTGTCTGATGTCACTCAGACCCTCCTGGAATTCGCCCAGCAGGTAGTTGGCGAATGCCCTGACGAACAGGGCCGTGCCGGTGGTGACTTCCCAGATGAGCCGGTCCCGAGGGCTGTTACCGGCAGAAACATTGCCTGCGACATTGACTTCGGCAAGCTGCCTGGCCTCATGGACTCGCTGCAGCGACAGCAGGGTGAGGGCGGCTCCCTGGCGCGCAGACCAGAGCGTGAGTGGCGCAGGCCCGTGCCTGCTTAGCAGCTGTTCCGTCTCCTGGTGCAGGTTGAGCGACTCCTCGAACCTGCCAAGCCGGAAGGTCGCGTAGCCGAGACTGCCGGTCAGACCCGCAAGGTGCAGCTGAGCGCCGTCCCTGTCCACCACGGGACGCAAAGCATTGCAGGCCTGCATCATCAGCTGGTACACCTCGGCGTAATTGCCGCGTGTCTCGGTGTACAGGGTGAGTGCAGGCGCAACCCGGGCAAGGTCCTCCCACCAGCCCAGTCTGACCGCAAGGTTCCAGGCACCATGTATGTTCGTCAGGTCCCGGCTGACACGCTGGACAAAATCGGCAGCTTCGGGACCACCCAGTGATTCCTGGTCCCTGTCCGCAACAAGCCGCAGATAGTAGCGGCCATGGTCCCTCAGCGCCGCCTGCTCGACGTCCTTCAGCCGGCCGAGCCGTGTGGCTGCTTCCTGCTGCACCTGCGGATGCATGCTGTACCGGCCGTGCGCATCACGGCGCAGGTGCGTTGCCCTGACCAGATTTCCAAGGGATGTGTCACTGATGCCGATCGCCCAGGCAGCCGAAGCGTCAAACCCGCCACTGAACACCGAGCAGCGCGCCAGGGCCAGTGAATCTTCCGATGACAGGGTGGACCAGGAAACCTCAAGCGCCGCGCTCAGGCTCCGGTGGCGCATGGGAGCAGTCGGATCGTTGTTTGTAAGCACGTCCAGCCCTGCCTCCAGCTGCTGCACCAGTTCAGCGAGCGAGCGGGACTCCACCTGACCTGCCGCAAGTTCGATTGCCAGCGGGCTGCCGTCCACCAGCCGGCACAGTTCCCGGGCCAGACGATCCGCAGACTTATCGTGACCAAGGGCCCGCCCGCGTGCCAGCATGCGCTCACGCAGCAACAGCAGTGCGTCCGGATCGGGAGGCAGACCCGCCAATTCGAGCACGAACTCTGCCCCGAGCCTGAAGGTCTTGCGGGAAGTGACGATCATGTGCAGGTCCCGGCAGGTGCGCAACAGATTGGCCAGGAAATCTGCATGGTCAGTGAGGTGCTCGGCGTTATCGAGTACAAGCAGCAGTTTCCGGTCTGCCAGATTCCGCAGCAGGTGCGTTTCCGGATCAGTCTCCAGCGGCAGCGGCAGTCCGGTGGCCTTTGTCAGTGCGACAGCCATTGAATCCCGGTCACGGACGGTTTCAAGCGGGACATAGAAGACGCCGTCACTGAATTTGGGAAGCAGCCGCAGGTTCCTGGCAGCTTCGACGGCAAGGCGCGTCTTTCCGATTCCGCCAGGACCATGCAGAGTCACGAAACGCGCCTGACCGGTACTGAGCCGGTCCTGCAGCAGCCGCAGCTCTGGCGTCCGCCCTATGAACACGGTGGCAATCGCCGGGAACTCGCCAGCCATCCCGGTGTCGGTGTCCGCGGCTTCCGCACGCAGTTCTGCCAGTTCCGGCAGCCTGACGCTGGAGCTGCGCTGCAGTATCTCCTCCAGTTCGTGCAGGGCGCCGCTGTGCCAGACAGGTGCGTACTGCAGGTCAAGAACCGCCTCGGCCTCCTGTCCCGCACCGTCACTGTCACCCGCAAGCAGCAGCTGCCGGGCGAGTTGCAGGCCCAGATGACGCCGGATCCCTGTCAGCCGCTCCCGGGTGGCGTACAGCCATTCCTCGATTTCGCTGTGCACCGTGACGGCCAGGCTATCCAGGAACGGGCCGCGGTACAGTTCCCTCGCTTCAGTCAGCTGACCCGATCGAGCGAATCGGGTCAGTTCTGCCGCATCACAGCGCAGCGCGGTCCACACACGCTGGCCGTCGCCTTCAATCACACCAGGGCCCAGGCCTCTCAGCCGGCGCAGCGTTGTGGTGAGACTGTCCCGGGGATCAGCCGCATCCCACCAGAACAGCTCCGCCAGCCTGCGGCGCGGCAACGGGCCCTCCAGTGCCAGGTAAACCAATACCAGAAGGGGTTTCTGGCGCCCGAAATCGCAACCTTCGAGTGCCAGCCGCCCAAAGGTACGGATGTACATGCTGGCAAGCATAGCAGCGTGCACCGGTGCCTGTACTCAAGCACCTGAGCTGGGCGGCAGCCCGTAGGGACGTGCTATATATTGACAGGCAGCAATCACTGCCTCAATATCTAAGCCTACTCTGTCTGGGAGGTGGAAGATGCCGCACGATTCCGTAAGCAGCAGATTTCTGGAACGGCTGACTGAACTGTTTGAGGGCATGCCCGCCGGCGAGCCCACCTGGGTCACAAGTGGCGGACCGCAAGGCGGCCTGTTACCCACGGTCGAGGCACTCAGCGCCGAGCAGGCGTCAACAGCACTGGGTCGGACCACCATCGCCGCACATGTCAACCATCTGGTCTTTGCGGTTGGCATGGTGAACCGCTGGGCCCAGGGAGAGGGACCTGAGGGTGACTGGCCCGGCAGCTGGAAGGTGCAAACCGTAACCGAAGAAGAGTGGGAACTGCTCAAGAGCCGGCTTCAGGCCGAGGCTCGCGAGCTAGTGGCCGGCCCTGCCGCCCGGTTGGACTGGCAAAGCCCTGAGATGGCCAACTACGGCTTCTCAACGCTCGCGCATACCGCCTACCACCTGGGCGCCATTCGGCATATGGCCATACAGCTCGGAGCCGGATCGTCCGTTCATCCAGCTTAACGGTGAACAGAACCGCTACTCCGGTCAGCTGCCAGCCATGCTTCGCCTGAGTGGTTCCCGGCGGTCCGGCCAGGTGAGCGGCTGGGTGTACTGCTTCAACTAGCCCTCAAAATAAGAAAAACCCCGTCTTGGACGGGGTTTCAAGTGGTGGGCCGTGTAGGACTCGAACCT
>CAZPLV010000109.1:0-6263 GCA_964587295.1 uncultured bacterium | reverse complement strand
TCCGTGGCCTTAGAAATCCGATAAGATTGGGCAAATCGACACTCGCTCATCGGTTGCGGTGTGGGGTTAACGGGCGATGGATGGACTCGGTTGACTTGCCGCCCAGTACTCGAAAATGTGATTGGCCGGGTCATCGCCTGAGCGTTCGGTTCCAGCGTTGCAGCGTCTCGTATCAGTGAATGCACGAACAGCCACCACCTGCGTTGTCAGGTGCCGCCGTATTCTTGCGGTTCGCAAACTAAGTGAGCGCGTCCATTACGGCAGCAATTGCGGCGCCGGGAACGGTCAGCGGGGGCGGACCGCTCGTAACCAGCTGAGCCGCATCCGACATGGACGCCTGGCCCAGCACCACCAGGTCTGCACCGCCTTCATAGGCAGCATCAGCAGCAATGGCGATGACGCGGTGGTACTCGGCTATTTCGCCGCGGTCGAACAGTTGCCAGGCATCCGGCAGCAGTGCGGCGCGCACCGGCCGCCTAGCGGCTACAGTGAACAGGGCCTCGGTGGGCGCGAGTGCGGCCTCAATCGTGCACAGCACGACGATATCGCCAACGATTGCGCTAGCCTCCGCCGCCAGTGCAGCGTCGGCGCGGACAATGGGCACTCCAGTTGACTGTGCGGCCAGATCGGCCGCCGGTCCCAGGGTGCTGCAGGTGAGCAGCACCGCGTCGGTATCAGTGCTTAATTCCAGGAGCATTTCGGCAGTTTCGGAGAGCACGGCCGAAGGGAGCCTGCCGGCTTGCATCGCAGTCTGCAGCAAGTCGGGCCGGGCGTAATGGGTCAGGGAACCGGGTTCGAGACCGGCTTCTGCCGCGGCTTTGTCAAACGCGGCGGCATTACTTGTGCTTGCGTGCAGGCAGGCTATGCGCATGGCTTGACAGTACCCGATTGGGGCCCCAGTGGATATCGGTCATGGCTGCTTTCGCCGCAGCAGATTCACAGAGACGTAGTATCGTCAGCTGAAATGCTGGGACGTCTGCGACGGTCGCTTCATGAACTGCCCGCTACGCACGGACCGCCAGAAAGGAACCTCAGGACATGAAAATCACGCAATCAGCGATTTCTTTGAATGTGCCGAATGTTGAAAGTTCAGCTGCTTTCGTGACCGAGCACTTTGGGTTCCAGGAGGTAATGGCTGCCGAAGGCTTCGCGTCACTGTCCAGTCCTGATGCCGGATTCAACCTGATTTTCCTGCAGACGGGTCTTGGCAGTTTCAAGCCGAGTCACAGAGCGGGAACTGCCGGTGACGGCACACTCATCGTTTTTGTCGTCGAGGATATTGATTCCGATTACGATCGTCTGCAGGCAGCGGGACTGAACATCGTCACCCCGATCGAAACAGAGCCGTGGGGTGAGCGCTATTTTCAGCTGCAGGATCCGAACGGGCTCATTTTCCAGCTCGTGCAGTGGATAGAAATGCCAGGGGAGACGTGAGCTGATACGTCAGCCTGCGGCTCCGTTCTGCATGGTGCCGGTGACGTAAACAGCCAGCTTGTTCAGTGTCTGCTGACCTGCCTCAGCCGCATGGTATTTGTCAACTGCCTCGTCTCGCGCCTCGGTTGTGGGGAAAATGGTGCGCATTTCAATTCGGGTGTCTGATCCCACATCTCCGAAAACAAGGATGGACTCGAAGGCGTTCGGGTCGTCAGCGGATTCACCGTGCAGTAGCGTGATTCGTTCCGGTGGCATGATCTGGGTCCAGGAGATCCATTCCTGATAATCCGTTCCGTCCGGTCCGTGCATTACGAAGTCCCACACTCTACCGACGCGGAAGTCGAAGGAGCGCGTGGTGGTGGTGAATCCGCTCGGACCCCACGAGCGGGACAGGTGCCTGAGCTCGGTGAATGCCTCGAATACCAACTCCCGTGGAGCGCTGATGATCCGGGAGATGGTGAGGTCGCGGTCAGTCGCCTCGGACTGCGCCGCTGTTGGCCGGCCAATTTCTCCCATCGTCTACTCCTCACTCCTTGCCTGCTTAAGGTCCTGCATGTATGCGTCCAGCCGGTCGAAGCTGTCATTCCAGAACTGCGCGAATCCGCCGGTCCACTCGTGCACCGACTGTAGTCCACGGGCGTCAAGCTGATACAGACGTTGTTTGCCGGCTTTCCGGTCACGTACCAGTCCAACCTCACGGAGGACCCGCAGGTGCTTCGAAGTGCCGGGTTGCGGCATCCGCATCTTCTCGGCGAGCGTGGTCACGGGCTGCTCACCTGCCTGCAGCAACGTGAGGATTTCCCGACGCCGCGGCTCAGCGATTGCGTTGAAAACGTCTGAGGTGGTTGCCGCTCGTGCCATGCCGCACCATATATGCCGATATGGGCATATGTCAAGCGTGTGCACCACTCGGCTGTGAAATTCTGGTTGTCGAATGTGGTTCAGGCTGGCGGCTGATTCATGCGCGCCGATTACACTCACCTCACACGATGTCAGGGATTGGAGCAACATGAGCAAAGTTATTGTTATCGGCGGCCACGGCAAGGTTGCGAGGCTGCTCGCACCACTGCTTGTTGAAGACGGACACTCGGTGACGGCTGTGATTCGGTCGCAGGATCAGGTTGCTGAGGTGCAGCGCAACGGGGTTGAAGCCGTCGTCACCGATGTTGAGACCATGGGTGCTGAGCAGTTTGCCGAGCTTCTGCGCGGTCACGATGTGGTCGTCTGGTCAGCGGGTGCGGGTGGAGGGGATCCTGAACGTACCTATCGTGTCGATCAGGATGCTGCAATTCACAGTATGCAGGGCGCACTGCTGGCCGGTGTGCAGCGCTACATCATGGTTTCGTATGTCGGCTCCAGCGTCGGGCACGGGGCAGATCCCGCCAGCAGTTTTTATCCGTACGCGCAAGCCAAGATGATTGCGGACGCAGTGCTTCGCGACACGGACCTGGACTGGACCATCGTGGCTCCGAGCGGTCTTACCCTCGATCCAGGAACGGGCAAAGTCGGACACGCTGACACAAGCAAGACAGTGCCGCGAGCAGACGTCGCTGCCTTGATTGTCCAGTGCATCGCCGATTCGTCCTCGGTACGACGCACTCTGCGCTTCAATAGCGGCGAAGTCCCAATCGCAGAGTACGTGCAGGGAAACCAGCAGGGCCTCGATTAGCGAGTAGGCCGGAATCACAGTCGTCAATTCCCGCAGTGAACCAGGCGTTATAGCGTAGACTCTCCTGGAAGTAAATTGAATGGTTATGGGGATGCCGCTGGCTTCCCCGACGATCTGGGAGATTGCATGAGCTTGGTTCACTGGCTGGCGATTCTCGCGGCCACAATCCTCGGTATTGTGGCGATATTTCAATTGCTGCTCGCAGCCGGCTTGCCGTATGGCGAGGCGGCATGGGGCGGAGTGCACCGGGTCCTGCCGCCGAAGCTGCGCTGGGCCAGTCTGGCGTCAGTGGCTGTTCTGGCATTGATGGCGTGGGTCGAACTCGCCCGCTCCGGACTTGTGGCTCCGGGTGCCGGGTCCACTGTGATTCGCATCATGGTCTGGGTCTTCGCAGGATTTCTCGCCCTGAACACCATGGGGAATCTTGCTTCGAAGAGCCCGCTCGAGCGCCGCGTGATGGCGCCAGCTACCGCGTTGGTCGTTATCTGTTTCGTGAGCGTAGCGCTGTTGACCCCGGTACAGTAGTCAGCTGGCAGCAGGGTTGCTGTGTCGCACTTTATGCTGCGTGCCGGCTGAGAAACAGGCCGCTATATTCGCGAGAGTGTACTGGTGGCCCCGGCAGCCCACCTGCCCTGCCAGCCGGTGCAACTCTTAAGCCGGAGTTACCGGGGCTGCAGGCGGCTGTGGAACGGCAGCCGGTTCAGCGGCTTCCTCAGCCGGAACGCGTCTGATGAATACCGACAGCACCAGCGCCACCACTGCCACAAACGCTGAAGTCAGGAATGCCGCACCGGCCCCGTCCGCCAGGGCAGCGGGCTCGGAAACTCCTTGTGCCATGGACGCCGCTGATGTGCGGCTGTATATCGTGATCATCAGCGCTGTGCCAGCCGCGCCGGCCAGCTGCTGGAGGGTATTCATGATGGCCGAGCCGTGGCTGTAAAGCTGCCTGGGCAATGAACCCAGGGCAGTCGTCATCAGCGGAGTGAACAGCAAAGCCAGGCCCGCGCTGAACATAACGTGACTGGTGATTATCAGCCCCAGGGCCGTACTTTCGCTCACCGTCGACAGCCAGAACATGTTGCCCACCACCAGCAGAATGCCGGGAATGATCAGTGGCCGGGGACCATGGCGGTCGAAGAGCCGGCCAACGAAGGGCGCAAGAGCGCCGTTCAGCAGGCCACCCGGCAGCAGGGCCAGTCCCGAAACCAGTGTGGTCACGAGCAGCGAACCCTGCAGATACAGCGGCAGGGTGTTGAGCACGCCCAGCATCGCGCCAAACAGGCACACGAGTACGAGCATGGAAATGGTGAAGTTGCGAACTTTCAGGGGTCTGAGGTCCAGCAGGGCTCGCTCGTCCCTGCCACGGGCCAACTGTCGCCAGATGAACAGGCCCAGACCGATGACGCCAACGACCAGAATCACCAGGGCGATCTGACCCGCCGGGCCTCCGTCCGTAATCTGCCCAACGGAGCTGAGGCCGTAAACGATGCCGCCGAATGCAAAAATCGACAGAATCAGGGACACCAGATCGAATGGTGGAGCTTCACCTGTGCTGACATTCGTCAGGTACCGGACGCCAAAGACGCCTGCGAGTGCGACCAGCGGCACCATCAGCCAGAATATGCCGTGCCAGGAGGCAAGACTGAGTATGAACCCGGACACGGTGGGTCCCATGGCTGGTGCAACGGCCATGACAACCGAAATGAAGCCCATGATCGCTCCACGCTGCATGACTGGAACGAGCGTCATTGCGACAGTCATCAGGAGCGGCATTATGATCGCTGTGCCGATGCCCTGGCCCACGCGGCCGACCAGCAGAAAGGCAAAAGATGGCGCCAGGGCCGCGATCAGTGTTCCTATCAGGAAACTGACCACCGCTGTGGTGAATACGGTTGTGGTGCTGAATCGCTGCAGCAGCCAGCCGGTGGTCGGCAGGACGACAGCCATGGTCAGCATGAAGCCGGTCATCAGCCACTGGGCGGTCGCGGCCGTGATGTCGAAGTCGGCCATGATTGACAGCATCGCCACGCTCAGCGAGGTCTCGTTCAGCAGCATGACGAAGGCGGTCGCGACGAGCACCGCCAGAATGGTAAACAGCGAACGTGGTTGGCGAGTGCCTTCAGCAGCAGGTACGGCTATGG
This sequence comes from uncultured bacterium, assembly GCA_964587295.1. Taxonomy (GTDB): domain Bacteria; phylum Deinococcota; class Deinococci; order Deinococcales; family Trueperaceae; genus CALDPK01. The sequence goes on along the minus strand of CAZPLV010000109.1, from coordinate 1,019 downwards.
GACTACTTTTCATGTGGGATTCGGCCTTCAGTGTGGAACCCCAGACGTGGGGAACGCGGTGAGCCAAGTGGGCGCACCAAGCAGGAAAAATACCACAAAGATTGCCGGGGCACGGCAGTTGCCCTATCGTGATTTCAGTTGATTCGTGTTACGCCGACTGCAATCTCAGTTGGCTCCCGTCATGTGCGCTTCGACCTGTGCTGTAAGGTCCGATGCCGGATCGGCATAAACGATGAGCCCGCTTTCGCGTGCAAGGTCGTAATCAAACACCATCGAGATCCCCAGCGATTGCGCCACGGCAGAAATTGCTTCGGTGATTTCCACGAGCGCCGGCTCCACCAGCTCGGCGAGTTGCCGGTCAAAACCCTGGCTGGTGGATTCCAGCGTCATCATCGTGATATTCAGGACTTCCTGGTCTTCCGGGCTCAGACCTCCCGCTGTCTGGTTCCGCTCAAGCAGGGTCTGCGCCTGAGCCTGCAGTTCGCCAAGTTCCGCGCGGGCCTGCTCCTGCAGCGCCTGCACCTGCGGGTATACTGGATGAAGCGTAATCAGGTACTGCGAGTTGACGTAGGCGGTGGTTGCAGCTGGCTGCTGCGCCTGGGCGATGCCCATAAGCATGGCGAATACGGCAAGTATGGCGAAGAACTTCCTGAACCTGTTCATGTCCGCAGTGTCGGACTGCACTGTGAGCCGGTAATGAACAGGGGGTAGCGGTCAGGGGCGTATCAGCCAGGTCAGAGCGCAATCCCGGCCGCACCGTCACCCGCGATGTTGACCGGAGGCCTGCTCAGCGGGTATAGTGACTAGGTTTGTCCCCTTGGCCCGCAGCGTTGGGTCCAGGGGAAGGTTTGTGTCACGACCCATGCGGGGCACGGAAGCACAAGACTTTCAGCGAACTTTACTGGTTCACAAAGTGAGTCCTTAACGTGTCCACGCGGCGGGGGCTCAAGTCAGACAGCGAAAAGGAGTGGAGATTTGCCTACCGTCAACCAACTGCTGCGCAAGGGTCGCAAGACCAT
>CAZPLV010000108.1:0-6288 GCA_964587295.1 uncultured bacterium | reverse complement strand
CCTGACCAGCTGCCGGCTTCCGGGCGGCTGGTCAGGCCGAAGCCCGGACGGTCGAAGCTGACTGTGCGGCCCGTCTGCGCCAGGCTCGGCTGGACATCGCGCCAGGTTTCCGTGTTGAACAGGTAGCCGTGCAGCAGGAGTGCCGGAGCAGTCAGCCGGGGGTCTGCATTCTCATGCAGGTCCAGTTCGACGTAATGGATGTCCAGGCCGGGCAGCTCCGCGAAGCTGCTCAGCTCGTGCGCAAGTTCGGTTTCCGGGTGGGTGTTCTCAAGCGGTCTGACCGGTACGAGCAGGGGGCCGATCAGGACCAGGACAAGCAGGGAAAGCAGGATTGAAATGGTTACGCGAATGCGGAAGGGCATGGTTCAACTGATACCACGCCCTCGCCCGTCAGCGCGCGCCTATTCGCCCTTGAATTCCGCCTTGCGCTTCTGCAGGAATGCGCTGGTGCCTTCCTTCATGTCAGCGGTCGTGCTGATGAAGCCGAACAGGTCAGCTTCGATCTCCATGCCCTGGTTCAGGTCGGTGCTCAGGCCGCGCACTATGGCTTCCTTGGCAACGCCGAGTGAGATCGGGGCATTCTTCATCATCTGCTGCGCGAGTTCGCGGGCGCCTTCCATGGCGTCTTCTGCCACGCGGTTGACCAGGCCCAGCTGCAGCGCTTCGTCCGCTTCGACGTGCCTGCCGGTGAAGATGAGATCCATGGCGCGCGACGGGCCGATCAGCCGGGGCAGCCGCTGGGTGCCGCCGTAGCCGGGGATGAGGCCCAGGCCGACTTCAGGCAGACCCATCCGGGCGGCGGTTGAGGCCACGCGCAGGTCGCAGGCCAGGGCAACCTCGAGGCCGCCTCCGAAAGCGAATCCGTTGATGGCGGCAATGGTCGGAACCGGCATGGCTGCCAGTCCTGCCAGCACGTCCTGCCCGGCGAGTGCCGCGTCGCGGCCGGCGAACGGGTCGCTGCCCAGTCCGCTGAACTCGTTGATGTCCGCTCCGGCAATGAAGGCACGGCCGGCGCCGGTGATCACCAGCGCACGTACGTCATCACCGGTGGCGGCCAGGTCCAGGGCCAGACTGAACTCGAGCATGAGCTCACTGTTCAGGGCATTGAGGGCGTCCGGCCGGTTCATGGTTATGACAGCGATGCCGTCCTCAAGCGTGAATTCAAGGTTGTCGAACTCCAGTTCGCCGTCCAGTTTCAGTTCTTCAAAATCTGCCATCTGTCAGCCTTTCTCGCCGTAGTCGTAGAAGCCTGAGCCGGTTTTGCGGCCCAGTTTGCCTGCCCGCACCATCTGCCTGAGCAGGGGAGGGATGCGGAACTTCGGATCCTGGAATTCACCGTGCAGGCTCTCGGCCGCGGCCAGCGCCACGTCAAGTCCCACCAGGTCGCACAGGGCGAGTGGGCCCAGCGGCATGTTCGCGCCGAGTTTCATTGCCCTGTCGATGTCTTCGGGCGTGCCCACGCCTTCAGCCAGTGCGTGCACCGCGTCATTCATGTAGGGAATCAGCAGCCGGTTGACGATGAATCCCGGCGTGTCGTTGCAGGTGATGGGTGTCTTGCCGATGCCTTCAGTGAAGGCGACGGCCCGGCTGATTGTGTCCTCGCTGGTGAGCTGGGCGCGCACGACCTCGACCAGCGGCAGCATCGGAACAGGATTGAAGAAATGCAGGCCACAGAAACGGTCCTCACGGCCGCCGCTGTAGGACGCAATTTCCGTTACCGACAGGCTGGACGTGTTGGTGGCCAGGATGGTGTCCATACCGGTGGCCTCCGCCGCTTCGCCCCACACCTGCTTCTTGATGTCGAGCACTTCCGGCACGGCCTCGATGACAACTTCGGCAGTGGACAGTCCGCTGAGGTCAGCGACCGGATTTACCCTGCCCAGCAGTGCGTCCGCGTCGTCCTGGCTCATGCGCCCGCGCGAGACGAAACGCCTCAGGCTCGAGCCGATCGCGTCCAGGCCACGCTGGCGCGCGGCGTCATTGATATCGAACAGCAGGACCTCATGGCCCGCACCGGCGCATGCCTGGGCGATGCCGGCACCCATTGTGCCCGCGCCCAGTACCGCTACCCGGCTGCTCATGAGTGGAGGCTGACAGCTGCCTCGAGGGCAACGCCGGTCATGCTCGAGATTCCTGCCTGCAGCACTTCCTGCGCAACGAGCTGCGAATCGCCGATCCTGTTGCTGGCGACCAGCGCACAGCCGGTGCGGACGCCCCGCAGTTTGCCGAGCAGGAACAGCACGGAGGCTTCCATCTCTATACCCAGGACGCCGCGTGCTTCCAGGTCTGCCACATGCTCGGGCGTGGTGGCGTAGAAAGCATCCTCGGTCTGGATCAGGCCGACGTGCATATTGCGGTCCTCCTGCGCGGCCGCAGCCGTCAGTGCCGAAACCACACTGTGATCAGGCACCGGCGCGTAAGTGGCGCCGTTCAGGTACTGGCGGGTGGTGCCGTCATTGGGTACGGAGCCGGTGGCAACGATCAGGTCGCCGGGTTCGACCTCACGGTTGATCACTCCGGCCGTGCCCACCCGCACGAGCGTCTTCGCTCCGAGGCGGATGAGTTCCTCGACGACAATCGCAGTGGTGGGGCAGCCCATTCCGGTGGTCTGGACGCTCACCGGAACACCCTTGTAGGTGCCCGTGAAACCCAGCAGGCCACGGTGGTCCGAATACATTTCCGGTTTGTCGAAGAAATTCTCGGCGATGAACCGGGCGCGTTTCGGGTCGCCCGGGAGCAGCACGTACGGTGCCACCTCGCCGGGCTCGGCATGGATGTGGATTTGACTCATGCTGCCAAGATAGCAGAGCGCAATTGCGAAAACGTCAACTGGGCGGTGCCGGACACCGTGATAAAGTCGGCATGCGATGACTGAACTGGACGAGATTCTTGCCGGTCTGACCGACCAGGTCGACGGGGCAGTGGCTGCCGCAGTAGGCGGTATGGATGGCCTGGTGGTTGAGCAGGCTGGGGGTATGCGGGAGGAGCTTGATGCATTCATTGCCGAGCTGACCAATGTACTCACAGCCAGCAATGCCGCTCTTGGCCGGCGCCTGGATGGTGGAGCACTCGAGGAACTGATCCTTACCTCGGAACGCTTCATTGCCTATGTGCGGGTACTCAGCATGGATCTTTACTGCGTTCTGCTGCTGGAATCAGGCGGCAATATCGGCAAGGCCCGGCTGTACAGCGGCTATGCGGGCAAACGCATTCTGGAGGCTTTGGCGTGAATCTGAGGGGGGCACTCGAACCGGTGCAGTCGCTGCCGGGACTGGTGGCAGCGCTGGTCTTCACCCAGGACGGCCTGCTGGTCGACAAGGTGGGCAGCCCATACGGCGCGGACATGCTTGCCGCAGAGCTGTCAGGACTGGCCGAAGCGGCGCGAACCTGCTTCATGGGGCTGGATCTGGGTGATTTGCGGCACTTTTCCACCGGGCTCACTTCACATGATGTGACGGTGCTGCAGCTGCCGGGCCACTATCTGGGCCTGGTGTTCGAACGGGGCAGCGGCAGCAGCCTGCCCGTGGGACTCGACGTCACACTGCAGCCGCTGAGGGCGGCGCTGGGAGGCAGGCAATGAGCCTTAAATCACATCTGGAAGGCATGCTGGAGATCAAGGGCGTCACGGGTGTGGCCATAGTCTCCACCGACGGCTTCATCGTGGAGGGTGCCAGCAAGGCAGACTTTGACCTGAGCTTCATCGGTGGCCTGGTCGCATCGAGTCTCGCTTCGAGCAAGGTGCTGGCGGAACTGATGGAGGAAGGTGGCATCCGCCAGACGATGATTGAGTTCGACAAGGGGCCCGTGCTGATGACACCTCTCGACTCTCATGGCGTCGCGGGTTATGTTGCCGTGCTGATTCTGGACAGCGCCACCACGCTTGGTCGCGTACGGTTCCAGTTGCGTAAAATGCTGCCTCAACTGGCAGGGGAGTTGACTTCATGAACAATCAGAACCAGAAGGAAATCAAGCTCGAGATCGACAAGGAAACCGCCAAGGGCACGTATTCCAACATGGCCCTGATTTCGCACACCGGAGCGGAATTCTTCATTGACTTCGTACTGGCCTACCCGCGGCAGCAGCCGACGGTCACCTCACGCATGGTCCTGAGCCCGCAGCACGCCAAGGCGCTGATGATGAGCCTGCAGGAGAACGTGCGCCGTTTCGAGACCCGATTCGGCACCATCAACCTGCCGGCACCGCGGGATCCTGCCGAACAGAACTGAGCAGGTCCGCGTGAGAATCCCCCTGCCTGTTGCGCGGCATACCAGCCGGGCAGCAGCAGGGGGGTTTGATTGGGGCGATGCCCCAGCCCGATGTAATCGTCTACTACGACTATCTCTGCCCGTACGCCTGGCGCGGGGCGGAACTTGCCGAACTGGTCGCCGCCGAACTGAATCTTGAGTTCCGCTGGCGGCTGTTCAGTCTCGTCCAGAACAATCGCAAGGAGCCGTCCTTCCAGATCTGGAACGAGAAACTCGATCATGAGGATCCCACCGGCACCTCAGGTCTGCTGCCGTTCCTGGCCAGCCTCGCTGCCCGCCGGCAGGGTGGTCAGGCCGAGGATGCCTTCCGGCTGATCCTGCAGCGGCTGCGCTTCACCGAGCACCGCGCCTTCAGCTGCGAAACCATGAATGAAGCCGCTGAGCGCGCAGGTCTTGACCTCGACCGCTTCCGCGCTGACCTGGATGATCCCGAACTCAGAACCGTGCTTGCCCAGGAGCACCATGAAGCCGAGCAGCAGAATGTGTTCGGCACCCCCACATTCCGGTTCACGGACAGCGGCGCCACCTCGTACCTGAGGCTGAGGGAGCTGCCGCGCGACCAGGCCGAAGCCGTCGACCTGTTCGGCCGCTACCGGTCCCTGCTCACTGACTATCCGTGGCTGGAGACCATGAAGAGGCCGAGGGTCGCAGGAAACTGACCTTAGCTGTGCGGCATTTCCCGAAGCCATGCTGCCGGCTCTAGTAGACTGACTGCTGTGCGTGCCGGTCTGAATATCGGTCATGGCTCGGATGCCGGAAGGGTCCGGGTTCTGAACGAGGATTTTCATCGCGTGTGGGAGTACCCGCTGCGCGACGGTCACCTGCTCCTGTTCGGCGTGGCTGACGGAATGGGTGGCGCCGCTGCCGGTGAGTACGCCAGCCGCCTGGTCATCCAGGTTCTGGATGAATGCATGCGCCGCTATGTCGATGAGGTCGCGGCCGGCAAGACCGTCATCGGGCTGGACCTCCTCGTTGCACGCTGCGTGAAGCTCGCCAACCACCGGCTGCACCGGGCGGCCGACCGGCCGGACCGCGCCGGAATGGGCTCAACGCTGACTTACATTGCTCTGCACGGTCACCGCGCGCACGTCGCCCATGTCGGTGATTCACGTGCCTGGCTGGTGCATGCGGACGGCATCCGCCAGCTGACCCGGGATCACACCTGGATCGAGGAACAGGTTTCCCTGGGTCTGCTCGATGCGGAACAGGCAGGTCAGCATGACTGGCGCAACCTGCTCACCCGGGTGCTTGGTACTTCCGCTGAGGTGGAGGTGGATGTGCTGCAACTGGATGTGCGCAAGGGTGACGTGCTGCTGGTGACAACCGATGGCCTGCACGGCCTGGTGACGGCAGAGGAGATACTCGCTGAGGTACGCTCGGCCCGCAGCGCGCAGTCGAGTGTCGAATTCCTGATGAACAAGGCCCGGGAGCGTGGCGGACCTGACAACATTACCCTGGTGATCGTGGAGGTTCCCTGAGATGGATTGGCTCCCCTGGACCATAGTGCCGCTGGCCGTCGTCGCCTTCATGGTGATGCTGCGCGCACCGGCTGTCGCCCGTACGGTGTTTCTGGTGCTCGGCACGCTGCTGTTTGCCGGCCTGCTCGCCCTGAGCGGAGCTGAGCGGGCGCTTGCCCCGCTGATCATGCTCGTTTTTGCCGGAGCGATGCTGCTCCGTTCCGAACCGGTTCCGGCCAGCCGCAGTGTTTCCAGCCGTGTGGCACCGCGCCGCGGCAAACGCGCTCCGGTCACCTCGACAGGGCGCAAACCCACGCGCCGCAGCACCCGTGGCACGCGTTCACCACAGCAGATTGCAACCCCGTCAGACTTCGAGGAAATCGATGTGCCCGGTTACGAGGTGCTGGAACGGGTCGGCTCCGGCGGCATGGCCAGCGTCTACCGCGCCAGGCGCCGCAGTGACGGCCAGATCGTGGCGCTCAAGATTCCGATGGAGCAGTACGTGGCGGACGCCAAGTTCATCCGCCGCTTCCACCGCGAGGCCGAAGTGGCCCAGCGGCTGGATC
>CAZPLV010000107.1:4159-6344 GCA_964587295.1 uncultured bacterium | reverse complement strand
CTGGCTTCCCTGGCCTGTGCGACGGCTCCGGCCGTACCGAGAGCGCGCACCCCGACCAGCACCTTCAGCCGGCCGGCAGCATGGCCGATAACCGTCTCGATCACTTCGCGGCGCTCATGCTCAGCAAGCTTGTGCGCCTCACCCAGGAAACCGAGAATCGCCACCCCGTGCACGCCGGTGTTAACCAGGTGGTCGACAAGCCGGCGCTGGCTGTCAGCATCGAAGCTGCCATCCTCGCGGAATGCCGTGGGAACAATCGGATGGATGCCCTTGTACTTGTCGTGGTTTGCGCTCGCAGCGGCCTCGTTCATACGTGGCCGTATTTCTCCAGCATCTCCGCCGCCGTCATGCCCTCGGCGCCCAGTCTGCGGGCTTCAGCTTCCTGCCGCACGATTTCTTCCGACCGCTCCAGTACCTGACCGACCAGGCCGGCGGGAATCACCACAACGCCGTCCTCGTCACCCAGCACGAAGTCGTTGACCGCGACCGGCACAGGCCGGCCCACTGCACCGGGCAGTTCGATTTCCTCACCGTGCGTCACGACGCGCCAGCGCCCGACAGACTGCACCGGGCTCACGTAGCGCGCGAACACCGGGAAGCCGGTGGCGGAAATGTCCTGCACATCACGGAAGCCACCATCAACAACCGCGCCATGACAACCGCGCTTCTGCATCGTTGCCGCGATCAGGTCGCCGAACAGGCAGATGCCGCTGGCATTGGTGCCTCCCCAGACGGCGACACTGCCTTCCGGCAGGGAGTCAACCACATCAAGTTTCAGCCGGTCGGCACCTTTCGCCGCCATGAGCTGTCCCTCAATCGGGAAGGCCCAGCCGGCCACCTGCTGCCGTTCCTGCGTCTTGCGCCTGATCTCGACATCCAGGGCCGGCACGTCAATTTCCAGTTCATCAAATACGTCGCAGACGATTGCCGTCGCGATCTTCAGGAACCTCTCGCGAATCTGGCTGCGTTCCTCAGCGGTCATGTCTCATTCCTCCAATAATTTCGTGTCCAGTTTCAGGACAGCGTCCAGCAGAACTTCGGTCCCGGCCACCAGGTCAGCCTCATGTGCATTTTCCACCGGGTTGTGACTCACGCCATCATCGCAGGGCACAAACAGCATTGCCACAGGGGCAACTGCCGCCACCTGCATGGCGTCATGCCCGGCGCCGCTTGTCATTTCTCCATATGCATGCCCACGGCCGTCCGCGGCTTCTGCAAGAATCGCCTGAAGCCGTTCGTCGCAGGCGACTGCCGGCGCGAAGCTCTCCTCGGTGCTGCTGAAGTGAAGGCCCAGTTCACGGCACAGCTCTTCGCCGCCTGCGCTTACGTCCCGCAGAAAGCGCCTCGTCAGCGCGTCATTCATGGAGCGCGCCTCGAGCGTCAGCTCAACCCTGCCGGGCACGACGTTGGCGCCGTTGGGGAATACATCGAAGCGGCCGATGGTGGCTACGAATGGCTGAGTCTGCGCCAGTTCATTCGCCTGCTGCCAGACAAGATCGGCGAAGCGAGCGGCACCCACGAGTGCGTCTGAACGCATGCTCATGGGCGTGGTCCCGGCGTGGCCCGCCCGGCCGCTGATCGTCACCACGTGGCGCTCTATACCCACGATGCCACTCACTATTCCGAGTGGCTTGCCGCTCTGCTCCAGCACCGGGCCCTGCTCGATGTGCAGTTCCAGACAGGCGGCGATTTCGCCTGGCTGCACCAGTGGCGCTGTCAGCTTCGCCGGGTCACCACCCATGCGCGCAATGGCCAGAGCCAGCGCTTCACCAGCCGGATTCGTTCGTTCGAGCATCGCATCTGTAAGGGTGCCGACCAGAGCCCGGCTGCCGACACAGGAAGCACCGTAGTCACTCGGCTCCTCGGACAGGAAGTCCGCAATGCGCAGGCCGTGCTGCAGCTCTATCCCGTTTTCGGCAAGAACCTGAGCCACTTCCAGAGCCGTGATGACTCCGGCGATGCCGTCAAAGCGTCCCCCGCCGGCAACGGTGTCGGAATGCGAACCGAGCATCAGCGCGCCAGTGTCCTGCCGCAGTCCGCTTCGCTCACCCACAAGGTTGGCACCTGCATCGGCATGTATGGCGAGGCCGGCCGCACGGAACTCGGTTTCGAGCCAGGCGCGGCCCTGCACATACAGATCCGTGAAGGCCCGGCGCGTGTAAGGCAGCTCCGGTTCGGTCAGCTG
>CAZPLV010000107.1:0-4059 GCA_964587295.1 uncultured bacterium | reverse complement strand
CATACAGATCCGTGAAGGCCCGGCGCGTGTAAGGCAGCTCCGGTTCGGTCAGCTGAGCCAGCCGACTGATACGTGCCATTATGCGTTCCCCGTTAACCCTCAGTTTCGTAATCAATTTCAGCCGCCGTCTTTCTCGCCATATGGAACAGATCGCTCGTCCGGACATACCAGCCGCGGCCGTGCATCCGGCCTATCAGCTTCAGCTCCGCCGTGCGGACGTAGCTGCGCAATGCGCGGCACCACGGTGTTGACCAGCAGCCGGTAACTCTCCCTGGGACCGAGTGCATCCAGATCGAAGTACATGCGACAGGCTACCGCAAGCGCCATTCACGCCGACCGGCTTCCCGGCATTACGACAGCCGGGGCCATCCGGCGGAAAGCTTCCGCACTGCATGCTAGGCTGGGCACCTCAGCCCCGCGGGCACGCACTTTTCCAGGTCCGGAGGTCCGACCGATGCAGGACAAGGTAGTCATCCCCTTCACCCAGCTGGAGAAGGATCTGCTCAGCTTCTTCGAGGAACGCGAGGAGGGACTGCGGGTTGCCGACGTTGTCGAGCAGTTCTGCGCCCGCTACGCGCACCACAAGGCACCGGAAATCAAGGCGGCCCTGTGGCAGCTCCTGGCGGAACGCTACCTGACGATGACCTCTGAACGTGAAATCACCCGTTACTACCCGTCGGACGCCGGGGAGGCGGCCAGCTGAAGGATGGACGACCCCGATAAGCAGCAGCGTGATGACCGCCGACACGTAGGCGAAAGCAGCCACGACCCGGGACTCGACTACCGCACTCCCGCCCAGCGCGACCGGGACCGCATCATGCAGACGAGTGCGCTGCGCCGCCTCGCTGATGTCACCCAGGTGGTGGCCCCGATGGAGGGACACGCCTTCCACAACCGGCTGACCCACACGATCAAGGTCGCCCAGATCAGCAAGCGTCTGGCGCAGCGGCTGCTGTCGGAAAACGAACCTGAGAAAATCGAGGCTCACGGCGGCCTGGATCCCGACGCCGTCGAAGCCGCCGCACTGGGCCACGATCTGGGCCATCCCCCGTTCGGGCATGTTGCCGAGCAGCTGCTGGACCGCATGCTGCGCGACCGGGGTCTGGAAGACGGATTCGAGGGCAACGCCCAGTCATTCCGGATTCTCACCAAACTGGCCATCCGCTCCGAGCGCCATCCGGGCCTGAACCTGACGCGCGCCACCCTGAACGCCAGCATGAAGTACCCGTGGCAGCGCATGCCTGATGACCTCAAGTTCGGCGCCTACCAGAGCGAAAACAGTGACTTCAACTTTGCCCGGGCCGGCTCGGAAGCCGGTATCCGCTCTCTTGATGCCGAGATCATGGACTGGGCTGACGACATCGCTTACTCCTTTCATGACCTCGAGGATTTCTACAAGGCCGGCCTCCTGCCCCTGCAGGACCTGACCCAGAGCCGCGAAATCCGCGAATGGTTCCTGGAGGAAACACGGGAGCGCTGGCTCCTGAACGGACTGATCGCCGAGCCCGCGGAGTTTGAGCCGTATGCCGCAGCTTTCCACCGGGTCATGGAGGAGCTGCCGCCGATAACCGAAGCGTTCATGGGCACAACCCGCCAGCGCGCCCGGCTGCGCACGGTCACCTCGTTCAGCCACCACCTTTACAGCCGCAGCGCAACCCTGGCTGACACGACTGCCGGTCCGCACCTGCACATTCCGGAGGGAATCCGCGCCGAGGTGATGATGATCAAGGAACTCACCTGGCATTACGTGATCCACCAGCCGGGCCTGGCAACCGTGCAGCACGGGCAGAAGCGCATCATCCGCGACCTGTTCAACATTTACATCGAGGCAATCCGCACCGGTGACCTGGACATATTCCCGCAGCGGTTCCAGGCGCAACTGGTGACTGCCGCGGATGACAGCATCCGCCTGCGCACCGTTGCAGACGCGATTGCCAACATGACCGACCAGGAAGCCCTCAGTACCCACGGCCGCCTGACGGGTCGCCGGCTCGGTTCCGTGACCGACACAATGCCGTATTGAACTATGGCGCAGTTCATCATTGGCATATACGATTGAACCAACTGAGAGGCTGGTGACGGAGAGCGTGATCGTCGTAGTGGGCAGTGTGAATATCGACCTGGTGGTGCAGGTCAGCCGTCTTCCGAAAGTCGGGGAAACCCTTCTGGGCAGTGATTATGCCCTTCATCACGGGGGCAAGGGCGGCAATCAGGCAACTGCGGCAGCCCGGGCCGGAGCCCAGGTGCGCCTGGTGGCGAAAGCCGGCATCGACGTGTTTGCCGACCGGCTCATCGACAGCCTTGCCTCCGAGGGAATCGACATCCATGCGGTGCAGCGCGTTGCCCGCCAGAGCGGGGTCGCTTTCATCAGCGTCATGCCTGACGGGGACAACAGCATCATCGTCTCCCCCGGTGCCAACGCGGACCTGGCGCCTGCGGACCTCGATGCCGACTGGTTCGAAGGTGCTGCTGTCGTCAGCATGCAACTGGAAGTGCCGCTCGAGACGGTATTGGCGGCCGCCCGGATGGGCAAGGAAGCCGGGGCCATAACCGTCCTGAATCTGTCGCCTGCGGTGCAGCTCGAACCTGCGCAACTGGCGGACATTGACGTTCTGCTCGTAAACGAATCAGAGGCTGCCCTGCAGCTGGACAGCGATGATCAGCCCGCCGAGCAGGCCGTGCGGCAACTGGCCAGCCAGGTTCCCATGGCAGTACTGACCGCCGGAGAACGCGGCGCGTACTGGGCAGCAGGAGATGAAGCCGGTCATGTCGGTGCCTGGACCAGTTCAACGGTGGATACCACCGGAGCCGGCGACGCGTTTGCGGGTGCATTCGCGGCGCACCTCAGCACCGGAGCAAGCCTGGAGGAAGCCGTCCGCTTCGGGGTCGCTGCAGGTGGCATAGCAGTAACCCGCGAAGGAGCCCAGCCCTCCATGCCAGAACTGGATGAAATAACGGCACTTCTGGCTGACGGGAACTAATCGGCCAGCAGTTTGAGCAGCTGCTGGTATGTCCTGGAGTCACGCCAGTAACGACCATGCGCGCCGGCCGGCCAGTAATGGACAGTACAGGTCTCATCCACGCCGTAAAACACCAGCGGGTCACTCACGGCATCCAGTGGTGCGTGCAGGTTGATCCATCTGAGCCGCTTAAACGGCACGTCATAATCAGCCAACCGGTAAGGACCGTCATCGCGCCTGGATGACAGGCGTTTGGTGGGATGCAGGTATGACAGCAACTGTGCATGCAGGGCCGCGTCGTCTGCAGTCTGTTCCCGGAAGAAATAGGCGACCTTGTCCAGAGGCGAGGCGAAAGTGAGCAAGCCCGTCAGCTTGCCGACCTGGTCCGCGCTCAGTACGTTCTCGAGCCGCACCTGCCGCGACAGCTCATTGAGCGCGTCAAAAGCAATCACGCTGCCCAGCGAGTGCCCCACCACAATGATCCTGTCGTAGGCAGGGTCATGAAGCAGTGCCTGCAGCATGCGAGCGGCATTTCGCCTTATGCCGTAACGGCTACGGCTGGCAGCGGGTGAACTGTCCGCAGTCACGTAATGGGCAATGTCACCGGCATAAGCCGTGAGCCAGCGCAGGAACAGCGGCAGCAGCATTACGACTGCAACCCCCAGGAGGACCGACAGCAACCACTGGCGGCTTGCGGAATCGGCTAACCACGAAGCCAGCAGACGGTACGGTTCGGCAGCAGGCACTCCGACACCGACCGCTGCAGCAAACAGCAGCAGGGCGAGAACAACTGCCGGCCACAGCCAGGTTCTTATCGACTCACCGTGCAGCCCGCCCCAGTCGACAGCGTGCAGCTTCCTGCTGCGGCGCCTAAGCCGATTACTGCGCCGGACGTCACGGATAACGGCCAGCAGCTGCATCAGCCCAGTGAAACCCAGCAGCAGGCTCAACATGAACAGTGCGCCCTCCAGGATGGACACGTTCACCGCCGTGGGTACCTGCGGGACAAGGATGCCGCTCAACCAGCCGTATGTCACCAGTACGGCCATGCCTGCCAGCGCGATTACAGGCAGGAGCAGGCCGAGTGACACCAGCAGTT
>CAZPLV010000106.1:0-6367 GCA_964587295.1 uncultured bacterium | reverse complement strand
ACGATCTGCAGACGGTTGCGGCCCCGGACTGCCAGGCCGGTCAGGTCAACAGCGACCGGTTCGCCGTTCAGCTCAAACTCCTCTATGACGATGTCGTTCAGCAGAAGTTGGGCAAGTACAGGTTCAGCCTCCTCTGACTCATCGGCTGCAGCCGGAGTTTCCTGCTGCCGGAGCAGCAGGGCTGCGCGAATCACGGCACTTGTGTCCTTGCCGGAGTACCAGGCGGCGCCGCTGCGTTCAAGCATCAGCCAGTTGACCACGCGCGGCAGCGAATCATGATCCGGACGCAGCTCGGCCATAGCCTGCAGCGCCAGCGCCGTGGTCTCGACCCGGTCGTCGCTCCAGGAGTACATTGGTGCTCTGGATTCCCAGTACGCCACAGCGTCACGGCTGACCTGGCGGCTGAGCAGTTCATCAAGGTAAAGCTGAGCTTCGGTGTCAGAGCCCATGGACGCAAATGCCAGCACGCTCAGTGCCAGGCCGTAATTTGAGAGGTTCGGATCGCCTGCAACTTCGCTGAGCTGCCACACTTCCTCGCCTGCGCGGGCCAGAGCCAGCCACATGTATGCCCGGGCGTCGGTTGCCAGGGCCAGCTGGTCAGCTTCAGGCAGGCCGGAGTAAACCTGGAACTCAGTCTTTGTCGCAGCGCCCTTCACGAACTCGACCAGCCGGTTAAGCGACCAATCCCGCACGGCGTGGTCCGCCGCCATCAGTTCCTGCAGTGCAGTCAGCACATACGCGCTGATGAGTGGATCAGACGTGTCAAAACGCCAGAATCCGAACCCGCCGTCCGGGTGCTGCAGCCGGTAGAGTTGCTCCAGACCCTCGCTAACGAAATCGTCGATGAACAGTACCGAATCCGGTAGTTCCAGACCGGCTTCATCCGCGGCAACCGCTGCCAGCAACTGGCTGACCAGCTGTTCCGTGTGAAAGGCGGGCACTCGCAGCATCCATTCAAGCGACGGGCTTACTGCTCCCAGGAAGCTCGGTGTCAGCTCAACGGTGCCCCTGAAGCTGCCCGGCGTGATGGTATCCGGCAGCCTGAACTCCCAGTCGCTACTCCCTTGGGCGGCCCAGACCAGTTCGCGGGTAACGCCGTGCGGGACAATCTGAAGCGGCAGCCGCAACGCGTCACTTGCAACCGGGGTCAGGACCTGTGCCTCAACGGATGCGGTGCCAACGTCCACGGCTTCTGCCCGCTGATCGAAGGTGACGCGGCCTGAGGCAGGCAGGTTGATGCTCGCCTCGCTCTCGCCGGCGAGTGCGAGGCCCTGGACCCCCAGGGAAACTTCAGCCAGCAGATCCTGCTCCAGATTGTTCTGCCCGATGAGCCGCACACGGGTTTCATCTCCGCGCACCAGGTACGCCGGCAGGGCCAGCCGGGCCAGAACCGGCAGGGTGGTGGTTACCTGCGCAGTTGCCTGTCCCACATGGTTTTCCAGGCTGATGGCCCGGGCAGTCAGGCGCCAGCGGGTGAGATTGTCCGGGAAGTTTACTTCGACAGTCGCTTGGCCATCAGCGTCAGTCTCCACATCCGGCAGCCACAGTATTGTCTGCTTGAAGTCTTCACGCAGGCGGGCCTCTTCCAATTCCCCGGCACCGGCCCGGGCCATGTCCTTCGCCTGACCGAACACGGCACTATCCATTGCTTCGCGTGCAGCAGCGACAGGATCAATCTGGCTGAAATACATGTAACTGGAAAGTGCAGTACTTACGACATTGCCCCGCCAGGAGTAGAAGAAGGCACGGATGTCCTGCGCCTGTTCGGGCTGGATCATGTACACGGCTTCATCCACAAGTCCCAGTGTCAGCTGCGCCCGTACCGGGTTGCCCTGGTGGTCAAGCACCGTGACCGTCAGTTCGGTGCTGCTGCCCGGTTCAAACTCATCCTGCGGGAAGTCCAGCTGCACGTTCAGGAAGCGCTCGCCCGGATTGATGTGGTAGCTGACCTCAGCAGAATAGATCTCGTTATTGCCGACCACCACGATGCCCAGGTGGCTGTTGGGCAGGTCTTCGTCAGTGACGGTGAGCTCGTGCGTCAGCGTGTTGCCGCTGTACTGTACAAGTTCCCAGGTGGCCAGGGTGCTGCCTTCGCGGGTGATCAGCGCCCAGCCGTCGGCCACCGGACTGTCAATCACGAAGCGGGCTGTCTCACCGATCCGGTACTCGTCCTTGTCCGCCTGCACTTCGAGGTATTCGTAATTCCTGTAGATGGCCTCACCGCCAAAGAGCCAGATGCTCTGCAGCGTATCCGTCAGACGGCCCTGCTCATCGCTTGCCGCAACCAGCAGCTCCCAGCTGCCGGATCTGTCCAGCTCAAGCTCAACAGTCGCTGTACCTGAGGTGTCAGTCCTGCCGCTCAGGACGGGTCCCGGTTCGCTTACCCGGCCGGTTCCCTCAACCCAGCGTATGTGTCGGCTGCTGAGCTGGAAGTCGGTGCTCAGCGGGTTGCCTTCCAGGTCCTGGGCGGTGACGGTCACCGTCACGGTCTCATCGATGTGCTGGGCGTAGCGCTCAGTATCAACGCCAAGCACCATGTCTGTGCGGTAGGCAACCATCGAGGCGCTGCCGCTGATGGCGTCCGACGCCTCATCACTCACCTGTACCTGCAGGGTGAGCCGGTAATCACGGTCCTGCGCCTGCAGCTGCACCGGAATGCGCAGCTGGCCATCTGGTCCGAGTGTCAGCTCACCCCGCTCGATAACGCTGCCGCCATAGGTGGAACTGAAACTGCTGTAAAAACCGTACTCAGAACGCCACGCAAAGCGGCTGTACGGCTCACTCATCACCACGTAACTGACCGTGCCGCCACTCACCGGGCCACCGAACAGATACTCCGCTGAGACATTGAAATGGGCAGTCTGGCCCTGGATGGCGTATTCGAGCTCGGCACCAACAGTGACCTCGTACTCAGGCAGCTCGTACTCAGCGACCCGGAATGAACCCCAGCCATTCTGGTCTTCCACCTGAACCGAAATGCTGTAGTAGCCCAACGGAGCATTGTCTGCAAGCGGCAGTGAGACGGTGAAGCTGCCAAACTCGTCCGTTGTGAGCTCTGTTTCGAGCAGCATGGAGTAGTCGGCATCCTCAATCTGCAGCGCCACGGTGGTGTCGGTCACGGGTGCAAGGCTCCGCCGGGTTCTTACCGTGCCCTTGATTTCCACCTCGTCACCGGGACGGTAGACGGGCCGGTCGGTTACCAGGTACGTGCTGGGAACGTCAGCTGACCAGCGGTTCCAGTAGTTTTCGCTGAACGCCCACGAGTCACCACGGCGTGCCGCAGCCGGTACGGGATCGCTGTTGCCGGGCTCCGTCGGCTGCTCGACGATGCGCACGCCACCTTCGCTGCCCTCCACCCGGGTCATGTTCTCTCCACGGCCTATGAACAGTTCAGCTCCGACCGGCTCACCGGTCACGGCGTCGCTGGTGTAGAGCAGCAGATTCGAACCGTCCCACTTGCTGACCAGTGCCAGGTCCGTGACCAGCACAATCACCGCGGAGCCGGATTCTGCCGGTCCAAGCTGGGCAAGGTACATGCCGATCGGCAGGGGACCCAGGTCGATGTGCGACTCACTGTTCTGGCCCGTCACTGTGACCTCACGGTGCAGGTACTCAGTCAGGTCGAGCCCACTGGCAAGGTCAGAGTCACGGGGGCCACCCAGATCCGGCACGGCCTCGGGGTTGTTCACCCGGTAGAGCACCAGGTCGGTCGCCGGCCGGTCATTCAGCCAGGTCGACAGGACCACGGACTCCTCAGGTGAGTAGTTGCCGCCGCCGTAAAGGAAATAGCGATTCTGGGCAAACGCCGTGCTGAGCAGCGCAAGGAGCAGGATTGGGAGCAGTGATCGCTTCATGCAATGATCCTCCAGCGGAAGAAGCCAAGAAAGTGCGGGTTGCCGGGAATCGGATGCCAGCTTGAATCAGGATGGCGTGCAAGCGTGTCCAGGCTGAGCAGGCGCACCTCGCCACCTTCCTCAGGGCTCGCCCCGGTGTGATACACCAGCATGCCGTCGCCCAGGTAGACCATGCTGTGATAGCCGGAGCCCTCGGCCAGCGGATGGCTGAAGAACATCAGGTCACCACGTTCTGCGTCCTGCATGGAATGACCGAGGTAGACGCTGTTGTAGCGCATGAGTTCCTGGGTGTCAGCCATGCCCACAAGGCGGCCTTCTTCCACATCGTCCGTCCGGAAGGTGCCCGGTGCAATGCGGAACACGCTGCGGCTGATCAGGGGCATCGGGTAGCCGGGCTTTGAAGGTGGTGGTACGGGCGGCTGATCAAGGTAAGGCAACTGTGCGAACCACTCTGGCGTTTTTTGTGCCAGCGCCTGCACATAGGCGAAGCGCAGCAGGCCGGAGCAATCCAGATGCTCCCAGGCGGGGGAAGGAGCAGTGTACTGGGCTTCGGCAATTGCCGCGAACCACAGGCGGAAAGCCCGCTGTTCGGCTGGTGAACTGATCAGTGTAGTGTCAGGGAAGCCGCTGCCATGCGTGTCCCGAACTCCCTCAGCCATGGCAAAAGGGAGCAGAACCAGTGCGGCGGGCAGCAGCACAGAACGAATCAGGGGCCTCATGCCGGCATGATAGACGCTTGCGACCTGGTCATGCTGAATCTCAGCTCATGATTCGTTAACGACCGGATGCCGGATTGCCAGCTCATCAGGCTGCCAGTCCGTGAACAGCGGCAACTGGTACGGTGCCTCAAGCAGCTCGTACACTCCTATGCCCAGCAGTCGCACGGGCTGCTGCAGTTCCACAAAACGTTCACGCAGAATCTGGCGGGCGACGGCCTGAAGCTGACCGGCAGAACTGACCGGTAACGGCAGCAGAAGCTGTCTGGTAACAACCGTGTGATCTGCGTACTTCAGCTTCACGTTCACGCCACGGCCGAGAGCGCGGGCCCTGTTCAGCCTCCGGGCCACGGACGTGGCTATGGCAGGCAGTTCGAGTTCCAGTTCCGCGATGCTCTCCAGATCGTCCGGAAATGTCTCTTCGCTGGATACAGACTTGCGGACGCCACTGGGATCAACCGGCCGGTCATCAATACCCCGCACCAGACGGTAGTACTGTTCACCCTGCTTGCCGAAGCGGTGTTGCAGCTGCTCCTCGGTCAGTGCCCTCAGGTCGCCACCCGTGCGGATACCCATGTTGTGCAGCCGCTCCTCGGTGCGTGGTCCGATTCCATGAATGCGTCCCACGGGCAGCGCCCGCAGGATCTCATCGGCATCTTCCCTGAGGATCACGTTGAGCGCGTCGGGTTTCCTCATGCCGCTGGCAAGTTTGGCCAGGAATTTGCAGTAGCTGACCCCGGCGGTGACAGTCAGGCCGGTTTCGCGCTCCACCTCAGCACGGATGAGCCTGGCTATCAGGGTGGCACTGGGCGGTCCCTGCAGTGGCTCGGTCACATCAAGATAGGCCTCGTCGATGCTCAGCGGCTCGACCAGGCTCGTGTAACGCGAAAATATTTCGCGCATCTGGCTGCTGACTTCGCGGTACACCTCGAAGCGGGGCCTCACAAATATCAGCTGGGGGCAGCGTTCGCGTGCCATCCGTGAGGGCATGGCACTACCAACCCCGTAGCGGCGCGCCTCGTAACTGGCTGTGGCAACAACTCCCCGGGCCGAGTCGCTGCCAACCGCAATCGGTTTGCCGCGGAGCTCCGGGTTGTCACGCTGTTCAACGGCAGCGAAGAACGCGTCAGCGTCGATGTGCAGAATCTTCCGCACAATCCAATACTACCTTAATTGATGTGGTGCGCGGTTCAGGGCCCTGAGCGGATCGCCTCGTCCAGCGTTGTCCAGGCCAGCGTGGCGCACTTCACCCGGGCGTGCAGCTGGCGGACTCCTTCCAGTGCACGCAACTCACCGAGGTCGGTGCCGGCATTCTCACCCCGGATGAAAGCCCGGAACGCCTCGGATAACTCGCCTGCCTCAGCCACGCTCTTGCCGATGATTGCCTCTGCCATCAGATCGGCAGATGCCTGGCTTATGGCGCAGCCATGACCCGTGAAGCGTGCATCGCTGATCCTGCCGTCGCGCACGCCGAGGCTCAGGACCAGTTCATCCCCGCACGAAGGGTTCACGCCTTCCTGCCGGTGGGTCTCCGGATCAGCCTCGCCGTGATGGCGGGGCCGGCGGCTGCGGTCCACGAGTACCTCGCGGTATACCCGTTCCATTACTGACATCAGTTGAACCTCGCGAAAAAGGCGACACTGGCCGTGAGAGCATCAGCCAGCGCATCGATCTCGGCCTCACTGGTCGTGAGAGATGCACTGGCCCGTACCGTTGAGCGGACACCCAGTGCCCTCATGAGCGGCTGGGCACAATGGTGACCGGCCCGGACCGCGATTCCTTCCGCGTCAAGAGCTG
>CAZPLV010000105.1:1566-6373 GCA_964587295.1 uncultured bacterium | reverse complement strand
GCTCCTATCCGCTCAGTGAGTGCGTGCTCGATGTTCATGTGCACGTCCTCAAGGTCAACGCGCCAGTCGAACTGTCCGGCTTCAATCTCAGCGGCGATATCCTCGAGGCCGCTGATGATTGCGTCCGCTTCCTCCCCGCTCAGGATGCCCTGTTCGGCAAGCATGGTGGCGTGGGCAATCGAGCCCTTGATGTCGTGCTGTGCCAGCGCACGGTCCACCCCGATCGAGGCGTTGAATTCCGCCACCAGGCTGTCGGGCGCCTGTTCGAAACGGCCGCCCCACATGGTCTGCGACTTTGGCTTGCCCGCCATCAGATTGTCGCCTGCCTCAGCTGCCAGGTGCCGCCGACGCGACGGAGCAGCCGCCGTGAGCCCGGGAACTCCGGCTCGTAGCCGAGCCGCTGGTAGTAGTCCAGGTTGCCCTGGTCCGTGAGCTGGATGGTGAGGGAAGGAATGTTGTGGCGGATTGCCAGTGCCTCGACGTGAGTCAGCAGCCAGCGGCCATACGGTGTGTCCGGGCTGGCGTCACGCGGCTCAATCGGCTTGAGTTCCCAGCCGCCACTGATTTCACGCCAGCAGAGAACCGTGACCGGGCTGCCGCCGGTTTCGTACCAGACGACCCCACCGAATTCGATGCAGTCGCTGAGTTCGGCTGCTCCCAGCCCGGCGTCCCCGCCCGCGAAGCCGGCCAGCCACTCGGCATCCGCCGGGCCGGCCCGCTTCAGCAGCAGGGCATCATCCGATCCGCCGGTGCTTACCTGACGGGGTTCGGCCACCTGGGTCACTGGCCGGCCTTGAGCTGCTGCTGAATCCGCAGCCGCAGTGCATTCAGCTTGATGAAGCCGTCGGCATCAGCCTGGTGGTAGACGTCATCTTCCTCAAAAGTCACGACATCCTGACGGTAAAGGCTGTTCGGGGACCTGCGGCCGACTATGGTGGCTGCGCCCTTGAACAGCTTGACGCGGGCGGTACCGGTGACCGGCTCCTGGATGTGGTCGAACAGGACCTGCATGGCTTCGCGTTCCGGGGAGAACCAGAAGCCGTTGTAGACAGCTTCGGCGTACTTCGGTGCAAGTTCGTCACGTAGCTGCAGTGCCTTGCGGTCAAGTGTCAGGCTTTCGACGGCCTTGTGGGCGTGGAACAGCAGGGTGCCGCCCGGGGTTTCATAGCAGCCGCGTGACTTCATGCCGACGAAACGGTTTTCAACGATGTCAATGCGACCGACGCCGTGCAGGCCGGCGATGCGGTTGGCTTCACTGAGCAGATCGACAGGGGAGAGCCGCTTGCCGTTGATGGCCACAGGATTGCCGTGCTCGAAGTCAACTTCGACGTACTCGGGGGTGTCCGGTGCGTCCTCGGGGTTGACGGTCAGCTTCCACATGTCATCAGGTGCCACTGCCCACGGGTCTTCCAGGATGCCGCCCTCGTACGAGATGTGGAACAGGTTGGCGTCGGTTGAGTAGGGCTTGGCCCTGGTCACCGGAACCTCAATGCCGTGGTCCTTGGCATAGGCAATCAGTTCCTCGCGGCCCTTCAGGTCCCATTCGCGCCAGGGGGCGATGATCCTGATATCCGGGTTGAGTGCATAGCCGGTCAGCTCGAAGCGCACCTGGTCGTTGCCCTTGCCGGTGGCGCCGTGGGAAATGGCGTCCGCGCCTTCGCTTTCGGCAATCTCAATCATTTTGCTGGCAATGAGCGGCCGGGCGAATGAGGTTCCGAGCAGGTAGTAGCCCTCGTAGGTCGCACCGCTGCGCAGTACCGGGAAGACGTAATCATTCACGAACTCATGGCTCAGGTCAACCGCGTAAGCCTTGCTTGCACCTGTCTTCAGTGCCTTGACGCGGGCTTCCTCGACTTCGTCTCCCTGGCCGATGTCCGCCGTGAAGGCGATGACCTCGGCTCCGTACGTTTCCTTGATCCAGGTGAGGATCACCGATGTGTCCAGGCCACCGGAGTAGGCCAGTACCACCTTGTTGATCCTGGAGGGTTGTTCGGCTGCGCTAGTGCTCATGATTGTGGTGCCTCCCGGCAACCGGTACAAAACAAAACCGCCCCTGAGCGGGACGCGACTTCAGACCGCTGGGAAAGCGGTCTTCAGTTGCGTCGTACGCGGGGGCAGTTATGTATGTTCCTGGTCATTGCCTGATAGTGCCTCGCTGCATCGTTATGCAGTTTGGCCCGTTGATTTGCAATCTATCACAGCCCGCCGGCCTGGTCAACGAACTGGCGGACCGTGCAGGTTCAGAGCAGGGTCAGTTTGCTTCAATCCGCTTCCCATAGGCGACTCCGGCCTCAGGGTTCTTGCGGAAAAGCTGGCGCATCCGGCGCCTGTAAGAGTTGAACTCAACTATGAATGCTGCAAGGTTGACTGCATAAAGTATGGCAAGGACTGCAAGCACCGTCTGCATGCTCACGTCGAGCAGGGCCGTGCCCGCGCTCAGCCGCCACAGCAGATCCACTCCGAACAGTCCCCAGGGAACGAGCAGCATGATTCCCCACAGTTCATCGGCCATGCCGGAACCGGGAACAAGCACCGCCAGCACCTGGTAGCCGGGGCTGCGTGGGGCGTTGCGGGCCATGCGCGGCCGTGGAACGAGCAGCCACAGCACAGTCACCACGCCGAGGAGCAGGTAAATGCCCAGCAGCAGGTACCACAGCCACTGCGCGGGCAACCAGGGAACGTTCATCGTGAACGCCCTGTGCGGAGCGACAAAGTAAGAGGAGACCGCCTGCTGCCAGCCACCGAGGACCGCAGCACGGAAGTCCAGAGGTCCGGGTACAACCAGCGCAGGGCGATCCAGACCGGCATGCCGGTCGAATATGGGCCGGGCGGAGTCGTCACCCAGATTCCAGGCGATCTCATCGAGTGCCGGAGAGAGCACACGTGCCTGCCCGTACAGTTCAGCGTCGTCCTGCAGCACGGCCAGGTTGTTGAGCGCCGGTCCGAAACGCGGGGCTGCGCGGTAGTGCAGCTCGGCAGCGCCGGCATCCCCCTGCACCTGGGCCACGTAACCGCGGATGAACTGCCCGCGCTCACCGCGCAGGGGCAGGTCATCAATCTGGTCCAGCGCCTGCGCGCTTGCGACCGTTCCGGCCGTGACCGCTGCCGGAACGACCACGGCCCGCTCCGTCCAGGAAGTCAGACCGAGTATTGCCACACCGGCGACATAAAGCAGTGCCAGCACCAGCTTTTCGGTGGTCGAGAAGAAGCGGATTGCCAGGAAGCGCTGCAGGAAACCGGAGTTGCCGCCGGTCTCGAGGGAACGGCGCATGGCCAGGCTCTGGGGCTCCCAGTATTTCAGGGTCAGGGTGACCATAAGTGCCACAATCACGAACACGATGGAAGCGAACATGTACCAGCCGGAGCGGCCCAGTGAACTGAACAGTCTCTCCACACCGCTGACGGCCAGTTCCGAGCCGTCGGGCTTCAGCCGTTCCTGCCACTCACGGGCGGGTGTCACGTCACCGCGTGCAATGAGCCAGTCGACGTAGCCGCTGAGTGCCTGACGCACTTCCGGTACGTACGGATGCAGGAAGGCTTCGAGCCAGCTGGCCCAGAAGAAGGCAGCCTCGGCGTCCTGGTTTGCCATCGCGTCCTGCAGGCGCGGCAGCGGAAAACCGTAAGCGGCGTGCAGCTCCATGTCACTCAGGAGTGCCGGGTGGTAACCACGCCTTGAAAAATCCTGCAGGGCAAGCTGCATCGCCTCAGCGGCCAGGCTGCGCTCGCCGTCGGCCATGAGCTCTCCGGCAATTCCCGCCAGGTCATAGAAGGTGCTGCCGGCCCGCAGCGCCTCGCGGCGCAGGTCCGCGGCGTTTTCCTCATCGAGGCGTGCCGCCGCAATGTAGAGCCAGGGGTTGGTCGTGTCAGTGCTGATTGCTTCCAGCGGATCGGTTGCCGCTTCGGCCTCAAGGCGCAGTGAGCTGAGCACATCCGGATCGGTGCCGAAGCGGATCTGGCTGCTTGCCCTGCCCGCGGCGTCCAGGCTTATGCGTTCACTCAGGCCGCCTTGAAGCGCAGTGACGACGCTCACGCCATCTGAATCCTGCTCCAGCAGCATGACCGAACCGGACACCGCCTTGCGCCAGTTCACCTGTTCCGTCCCTGAATCCAGCTGCAGCACGGAGTTGCCGGCTGCCGTATAGATGACATCACCGGCTTCCAGCCACAGGTCCTCAGCAGTGTCAGCTTCCGGTGACTGGCCCAGGGTGAACCCGGTGAGCAGCAGGAGGACAAGCAGCAACGGCAACGGCATCAATCGCACAGGCATAAGTGAAACCTTACCGCAATTTCCTGACCTTTTACGGGCCAACGGCCCGGAGCCGGGTGCGCGTGGATATAATCAGTCCGATGTCCCTACGGGTAGCGATGCAGAAGTGATCAAGGTTGTCGCCATCGGAGATGTGCACGGTCAGTGGGCTGAACTGTGGAACGCTCTGAAGGCAGCATTTGTCTGTGACGCCAACTTTGAGCCGAGCGAAGCCCTGCGCGAGGGCCGCTGCCGCGTTGTGTGCGTGGGTGACCTGGTTCACTACAAGGACGAGCGTGCCTACGAACAGGCCACCGGTTTCGAACCGTACAATCCGGCCGAACCCGATCATCTGAAACGTGCTGCGCGGGCGCAGATCCGTGAGCTTTACCGGTTCCGGACGTTCGTTGAGAAAACCAACGGTAACCTGACCATCCTGCTTGGCAATCACGACGAGGCCGCGGTGAACCACCAGTTTGAGCTTGGCACCCGTGGTGGCCTGCGCCATGACGAGTTCAACGAGCGCAAGGGTGGCCTGGCGCTGCCCGGGGACCTGCAGGA
>CAZPLV010000105.1:0-1466 GCA_964587295.1 uncultured bacterium | reverse complement strand
ACCGAAACCAATGTGGTGACGGAAAACCGCGGGCCCGGAGCAGTCGTGTGGGTCATTGTGGTTATCGTTCTGCTGCTGGCAGTACTGTGGCTCACCGGCGTGTTCGGCGGTAATGACACCACTCCTGCCAACGACGGACCTGTCGTCCCGGTCGAAGACCAGGTGCCGCCGGCTGACACCCAGGACGGCGCGCAGGACACTGCTCCTGGCGCAGTGGACGTCACCGACCCGGAACCCATGGAACTGCCTGACATGACGGATCCGGTTGATCCGCCGCTGGCACCCCAGGACACGGGTAATGACCTGCCTGACCCGGATAACTGAACAGTAGCCTGAATGCAGGCCTGTGAATGAGAAGTGGCTGCCAGTCTCAGTACGGGCAGCCACTCTGTATTCGCGGGACGGTCGGGCCGCTCAGAGCGAATAGCCGCCCTCGGAATCGTCACGCACCAGTTCACCGTTGCGCAGCACGAGTGTGCGGCGGCGCATGCGGTCAACCAGGTCATGCGAGTGGGTGGCAATGACCACGGTCGTGCCCTTGATGTTCACGTCATTGAGAAGTTCAAGTATTTCCCAGCTGGTGTCCGGATCAAGATTGCCGGTCGGTTCATCACACAGCAGCAGGGGCGGGTTGGTTACCAGCGCACGGGCAATGGCCACGCGCTGCTGCTCACCGAGTGACAGCTCTATGGGAAACGCCTTGCGCTTGTGGGCCAGCATCACCTGGCGCAACGCGAGCATGGCCCGCTGCTCCAGGTTGCCGCGCTCGCCGGTGGCCCGCAGTGTGAAAATCAGGTTGTCGAGTGCATTCATGCTGGGCAGCAGGCGGTGGTCCTGAAAGACCATGCCGATGCGCCGACGCAGAAAGGGCAGGCGCCGTTCGCGGATCCTGGCCGTTTCCTGACCGAGAATCCATACGCTTCCTTCTGAGGGCAGTATGCGCCTGAGGGTCAGGCCGAGCAGG
This sequence comes from uncultured bacterium, assembly GCA_964587295.1. Taxonomy (GTDB): domain Bacteria; phylum Deinococcota; class Deinococci; order Deinococcales; family Trueperaceae; genus CALDPK01. The sequence continues at coordinate 502 of CAZPLV010000105.1, read as the reverse complement.
GTTGACTTGCCGGCTCCGGAATGACCCGTGATGTACACAAACTCGCCCTTCTGCACGTGGAAGTCGATGTCCTTCAGGGCGTGGGTGTGAGTGCGCGAGTAGGTCTTGGTGACCTGCTGGAACTGGATCATCTGCTTCTGATGCTACTACGCACTCCGTGAAAGAGCATGAAAACGGGCGCGTCCTGACCTGTTCCGGACGCGCCCGTACTCACGCTGCAGCCTGCAGCGGACTCAGGCTTCTTCTTCCTCGCGCTCGATGAGCACCTGGGTGACCTGTTCCTCGGCCAGCATGACCATGGCAGAGACGACCCGGTCGCCATCGTCCAGGCGCATGATGGTCACGCCCTGTGACGAACGGCCGTACGTGGACACCTGGGCTTCATTGGTGCGGATCAGCACGCCGCCTTCGGACAGAACGAACATCTCCTCGCCACCAAGCACGGGGGAGAGGCTCACGAGGTTGCCGACCCGGTCGGTCACCCGCAGTGTGATGACGCCCT
>CAZPLV010000104.1:0-6403 GCA_964587295.1 uncultured bacterium | reverse complement strand
GGACCGGTCGCCCGCGAACTGCGTGAGAAGAAGTTCATGCGCATCGTCTCACTGGCCCCGGAGGTACTCTGATGGCCCGTCCAACCGAAGGCCGCAGCACCCGACTGAAGACCGGCGATGAAGTCAAGGTCATCAGCGGCAAGCACAAGGGCCAGTCCGGCACCATCCTGTCCGTTGACCGCAAGAAGAACCGCGTGTTCATCTCCAAGGTCAACGTCATCCGCAAGGCGCTCCGCCCGACGCAGGACAACCCGCAGGGTGGTTACCGCGAACAGGAAGCGTCAATCAATGCGAGCAACGTCATGATCATCGACCCGAAGACGGGCGAGCCCACGCGCATCGGCATGCAGTTCCTGGAAGACGGCCGCAAGGTCCGCATTTCCCGGAAGAGCGGCGCGCGCCTGGATGATCAGGAATAAGGAGAGAAGAGTTGTCAGCAATCGATCCCAACCTGCCAATCCGGCAGCGCTACGCCGATATCGTCCCGCAAATGACGGAGCGCTTCGGCTACGAGAACGTCATGGCCGTTCCCAAAGTCACCAAGATTGTGGTGAACATGGGTCTCGGCGAGGCGCGCGACGATTCCAAGGTGCTTGACCGCGCCAGCAAGGAACTCGCCATCATCACGCTGCAGCGTCCCGTGACGACCCGCGCGAAGAAGAGCGTGTCGAACTTCAAGGTCCGTGCGGGCATGCCCGTCGGCATCAAGGTCACCCTGCGCGGCAAGCGCATGTGGGCCTTCCTCGACAAGCTCATCAACGTAGCCCTGCCCCGTGTCCGCGACTTCCGCGGCATTCCGGCGAACAGCTTCGACGGACGCGGCAACTACAACCTCGGCCTCAAGGAGCAGCTGGTATTCCCCGAAGTCAGTTATGACCAGGTGGACGCCATCCGCGGCATGGACATCTCAATCACCACTTCAGCCAGCAACGACGAAGAGGGTCGCGCCCTCCTCGAGATGCTCGGCATGCCGTTCCGGAAGTAAAGGCCAGAGAGGAACAAATGGCAACAAAAGCACATATCGCCAAGTCAAAGCGCAAGCCCAAGTTCAGCACGAGACAGGTCAACCGCTGCCAGCGCTGCGGTCGCGCCCGGTCATTCCTGCGTGACTTCGGCCTCTGCCGCATCTGCGTCCGTGAAGCTGCTCACGCCGGCCACCTGCCCGGTGTGACCAAGTCGAGCTGGTAGGAAAAAGGAGAAATTCCAAACGAGAGGCACAGGTCAGGACGTTTTGTTCTGAGACCAGTCTCGTGGAGGAAAACACAAATGCAGACAGATCCTATTGCAGACATGCTGAACCGCGTCCGGACCGCAGCGTCCGTATCGCAGGCGAGCGTGGATATTCCGCACAGCAAATTCAAGCGGCAGCTCGCTGAGCTGCTGTCCCGTGAAGGCTACGTCGGTACCGTCGAGGATGCCGATGTGGAAGGCCGCAAGGTCATCCGCGTCGCCCTGAAGTACGGCCCCCGCCGCAAGTCAATCATCAACGAGATCAAGCGCATCTCTAAGCCCGGTCGCCGCACGTACTCGAAGTCCGATTACCTGCCGGTCGTCCGTGGTGGTCTGGGTATGGCTGTCATCAGCACTTCCCAGGGCCTGATGCCCGATCATGAAGCCCGCCGCAAGAAGGTCGGCGGCGAGATCGTCTGCGAGGTCTGGTAATGTCCCGCATCGGTCTTGATCCCGTCACTGTTCCGGGCAACGTGAAGCTCGATCTCAAGCCCGGCCTGCTCAAGGTCGACGGCCCCAAGGGCAAGCTTGAAGTCGTGTTTTCGCAGCGCATGGAAGTAAAGATCGAGGACGGCATCCTTACGGTCAACCGGCCCAGCGATCACCGTGACGACCGTGCCCAGCACGGCCTCGCCCGCACCCTGATCAACAACGCAATCGTCGGTGTCACCGAGGGTTACACGAAGAACCTGGAGATCCACGGAGTCGGTTTCCGCGCTGCCATGAAGGGTAAGAACCTCGAAATGCAGCTCGGCTACTCGCACCCCGTTGTTATCACCCCGCCTGAAGGTGTGACCATAGAGGCACCCGAGGCGACCAGGATTTCGGTTTCCGGAATTGACAAGCACATGGTCGGCCAGGTTGCCGCCAACATCCGTGCCAGCCGCAAGCCTGACAGCTACCACGGCAAGGGCGTCCGCTACGCGGGCGAAGTAATCAAGCTCAAGGCCGGCAAGGCAGCGGCACGCTGAGGCTCGGAAGGGATACTGAATGAAGCAGCACACTACAACCCGCGAGCGTCGCGCATTCCGCAGCCGGAAGAGCATCCGCCGGCAGGTCGATACCGGCCGTCTGCGGCTCAGCGTTCACCGCTCGGACAAGCATATTTACGCCCAGATCATCGACGACAACACCGGCACTACGGTTGCGAGCGCCAGCACCGTCGCCCTGAAGGGCACCGGCAACAAGATGGAGCAGGCCACCAGCGTTGGCAAGGCACTGGCGGAAGCCGCGCTTGCCAAGGGAGTCAAGCGGGTCGTTTTCGACCGCGGACCCTACCGTTTCCACGGACGCATCAAGGCGCTCGCTGACAGTGCACGTGAGGGAGGCCTGGAGTTCTGATGGCAGACACTGATTTCGAAGATAAGGTAATTTTCATCCGGCGTACGGCCAAAACGTACCAGGGTGGCCGTCGCTTCCGCTTCGGCGCCATGGTCGTCATCGGCGACCGTAAAGGTAACGTCGGCGTCGGACTCGGCAAGGCCAAGGAAGTTCCGGTTGCGGTTCAGAAGGGGCAGTACGTCGCCCGCCGCAACCTGATCAGCGTGCCGATTGAAGAAGGCGGCACCATTCCGCACGAAGTGCTCGGCGCACACGGCACCAGCCGCGTAATGCTCAAGCCGGCCGCTGAAGGCACCGGCGTCATTGCAGGCTCAGTACCGCGCGCAATCGTGGAACTCGCCGGCTACCAGAACCTTCTCACCAAGGAACTCGGATCACGTAACCTGACCAACGTCACTTACGCGGTCATTGACGGCCTCAAGCAGCTCAAGACCTACGCGGAGGCCGTGCGCGAGCGGGAGATGGCTGAATGAAGATCACGCTCAAGCGCAGCCTGATTGGTACGCGCAAGGACCAGCGCGACACTGTTCGCGCCCTGGGCCTGCGCAAGACCGGCGACTCACGCATCGTCAAGGACACCCATGACGTCCGCGGAATGGTTAACAAGGTCGCCTTCCTGCTCGAAATCGAGGACGGAGAAACGAATGAAACTGAATGACCTGAAGCCCGCGCCGGGCAGCAAGAAGCTGCGTCAGCGGGTGGGTCGGGGTATCGGCAGCGGACGGGGCAAGACCTCGGGCCGCGGCCAGAAGGGCCAGGCGTCCCGCTCCGGGTTCAGCCAGCGCGGCGGCTGGGAAGGCGGGCGCTCCAGCCTGATTGCCCGTCTGCCGAAGCGTGGCTTCAACCGCGCCAGCCTGCAGATCGACTACCAGATTGTCAACCTTGAGGCACTCAACGTGCTTGAGGCAGACACTGTCGTTGACGCCATCTCGCTATACGAACACGGCCTGATCCGCCACATCGACCGTCCGGTCAAACTGCTCGGGCGCGGCGAACTCGAAGTCAAGGGCCTGACCATCGACGTTGATCGCATCAGCCGGAGCGCTGCCGAGGCAGTGACCGGTCTGGGCGGCAAAGTCGTAAGGCCAGCGCCTGAAGAAGAAGCCGAGGCCGCTGCTGCAGCGGCCGAAGCCGCACCTGCAGAAGAAAGCCCCGCGGAAGAGGCAGTTGAGGAGTCCGCAGCCGACAACGGCGCTGACGCGGAGCAGGCCTGATGCTTAACGCTTTTCGCAACGCACTGGTCATTCCCGACCTGCGGGCGAAGCTGCTGGTTACGATCGGCCTGCTGACCGTCTACAGACTGCTGTCGTTCATTCCCAACCCGGGAATCGACATCGGCCGCCTGCGTGACGTCGGCTTTGGACAGGGCGACATCTTCACGATGCTCAACTTCATCTCGGGCGGCAACTTCGAGGTTTTCTCGATTGCTGCCCTTGGTGTGATTCCCTACATCACGTCAAGCATCATCATGCAGCTGCTGCAGTCAACTTACGAGCCGCTGCAGAAGCTTGCGCGTGAAGGCGAAGAAGGCCGCAAGCGCATCAGCCAGATCACCCGTTACGGTGCCCTGAGCCTCGCTGCAGTCCAGGCGCTGTTCCTCGCAATCGCACTGCTGGGCAACTCCGGTGCGCTCAAGGTCGGCTGGACCAACGGCCCGTTCTTCTGGCTGGTTGTCATCGTCACCCAGGTGGCTGGCAGTGCGCTGGTCATGTGGCTGGGCGAGAAGATCACTGAGTTCGGTATCGGCAACGGTATCTCGCTGATCATTTACGCTGGCATTGTTGCCATGTTCCCGGGTGCTTTCGCGCAGCAGTTCGCGCTTATCGGCCAGGGAGAGGGCAACCTGTTCGGTCTGATCTTCTTCATGGGCCTCCTGATTGTGGCTATCGCCGGCATGGTGATGGTGCAGCAGGCGGAACGTCGAATACCTGTGCAGTACGCCCGTAAGGTCGTGGGCCGCAAGGTTATGGGTGGCCAGTCGACCTACATCCCGCTGCGCGTCAACTCCGCTGGCGTCATCCCGATCATCTTCGCTGTGTCCATCCTGATCCTTCCGGCCACCCTCATCGGTGCCTTCCCGGAAATCGGCTGGCTGCAGGTGGTCGGTAACTGGTTCAACGGCGCCCGCTGGGAAGGTCTCATCACGAGCACCCTGCTCATCGTGGCGTTCACCTACTTCTACACCCAGATCAGCTTCGATCCCAAGCGGATCAGTGAAAACCTGCGTGAATACGGTGGCTTCGTGCCTGGTGTGCGTCCCGGTCAGCCGACCACGGACTACCTGAGCAAGATTGCCGGCCGCATCACCCTGTGGGGTGCACTGTTCCTCGGTTCGGTCAACGCACTGCCGCAGATCCTGTCCGCAATCACCGGGACTGAGCAGCTGTCGTTTGCATTCTCTGGAACGAGCCTGCTGATCATGGTCGGCGTGTCACTCGATACGCTGCGCCAGCTGGAATCGCAGCTGATGATGCGCCACTACGAAGGCTTCGTCAGCAAAGGCCGCATCCGCGGTCGCGGGAGGCGCTTCTAAGTGGCGAATGAAGTTGTGCTGCTGATGGGCCCACCAGGGGCCGGCAAAGGAACCCAGGCCGCGCGCCTGTCCAGGAGCCGGAACCTGAAGCAGCTTTCCACCGGCGACATTCTGCGCAGCAACGTTGCAGAAGGAACCGACCTGGGCCGCAAGGCACGGGGGTTCATGGACGCAGGCGAACTCGTGCCCGATGATCTGATCATCGGCATGGTGCGTAGTGAGCTCAGCGACCTGCAGGATGTCCGCGTACTCTTCGACGGCTACCCGCGCAACCCTGCGCAGGCCAGCCAGCTGGACGAGCTCCTCAACGATCTCGGTGCCGGGCTGACTGCCGCCATCGCCCTGGAAGTTGATGAGGACGAAGTTGTCCGCCGGCTGCTCCAGCGCAGCGATGAGCAGGGCCGTTCTGATGACAATGAACAGACGATCCGTCACCGGCTGAACGTCTACGCAGAACAGACCCAGCCTCTGCTCGAGTATTACGAAACTGCCGGCAAACTGAAGCGCGTCGATGGCGGCCTCAGTGTTGACGCGGTCGAAGAGCAGATTTCGAGGGTATTGTCTTGATTCTCAAGCGTCCGTCGGAGATAGACATCATGGCTGAAGCCGGCACCGTCAACCGCCAGGCACTCGAGAAGGTGGCAGCTGCCATCCGACCCGGTGTGTCAACCGCGGAGCTCGATGCCATCGCCGAAGATGCTATTATCAGTGCCGGCGGACGCCCTGCATTCAAGGGCTACCGGGGTTTTCCCGGTACGCTGAACACTTCCGTCAATGATGTTGTCGTCCATGGGATTCCTGGTCGGCAAACTCTTGCGGAAGGTGACATTCTGTCTGTTGACATCGGCACCGTCTACCGGGGCTACGTCGCCGATCAGGCGATGACCTTCCCGGTCGGCAAAGTGTCCGCTGTTGCCAGTAATCTGATCGGCACAACCGAGGCCTCCTTCTGGGCTGGCGTCGAAAAGTGCGTGGTCGGTAACCGCCTTGGTGATGTTTCCGCGGCCATTCAGGACGTCATCGAGGCAGAAGGATTCTGGGTTGTAAGGGAATTCGTGGGTCACGGCATCGGTCGTGACATGCACGAAGGCCCCGAAATGCCCAATTTCGGACGCGCGGGCACAGGTCCCAAGCTCCGGCCGGGTCTGGTACTTGCGATTGAACCCATGGTCACGCAAAACCGCACCAGGGTCATAGTGCTGGACGACGGCTGGACAGCAAAGACTGCCGATTCCAGCCTCGCTGCACATTACGAGCACACGGTGGCGATCACCACCGAAGGCCCCCGGGTGCTCACCG
>CAZPLV010000103.1:0-6466 GCA_964587295.1 uncultured bacterium | reverse complement strand
TGGCCACTGCTTCGGCGTAGCCCTCCGGCGCGTTCAGTCCGGTGCCGACCGCGGTTCCGCCAAGCGGGATCTCTAGCAGGTGCGGCAGGCTGTTCTGCACTGCCTCCATTCCCTTGTCCAGCTGGGTGACGTAACCGCTGAATTCCTGACCCAGGGTGAGCGGGGTGGCGTCCATCAGGTGGGTGCGGCCGATCTTGACCACAGCGGCGAACTCCTCAGACTTCGCCTGCAGCGCGTCCCGGAGCTTGCGCACCTGCGGCAGCATCTGCCCGCTGATCGCCAGCGTCGCCGCAATGTGCATGGCGGTCGGGAAGGTGTCGTTGCTTGACTGGCTGCGGTTGACGTCATCGTTCGGATGCACGGGCTTGCGGCTGCCGATTTCCTCGCCGGCAAGCACGCTGGCGCGGTTGCTGATGACTTCGTTGACGTTCATGTTGCTCTGGGTGCCGGATCCGGTCTGGAACACGACCAGCGGGAACTGCTCATCAAGTTCGCCGGCGAGGATCTCGTCGCACACCTGGCCGATCAGTCCGGCCTTCTCCGCTTCCAGTCCGGCCAGGTCAACGTTCACCTGTGCGGCCGCCTTTTTCAGGATGGCGAAGGCATGGATGACTTCGCGCGGCATGCGGATGTCACCGATCCGGAAGTTGGTGAGCGAGCGCTGGGTCTGTGCGCCCCAGTACTTCCCGGCGGGCACCTCTACCTCGCCCATCGTGTCTGTCTCGATGCGGTACTTCATGCTGTGGCCTCCACGCCGGCTTGAGCGCCGGACAAAGTTGACCAATCGTACCGCAGGCCCGCTGTCAGTCAGCCAGCAGCCGGGTGAGCGCGGCAGGAATCATGTCGCGCCAGTTCTGCCAGTTGTGCCCTGCGCTCCGCTCCAGGTAGTCCACCTTCAGGTCCCGGCGCACCAGGGCGTCAGCGAACCGTTTGTTGGCGCCGTGCAGCCATTCGATGGTACCGGTGCCGATGAACCAGCGCGCCGGCAGCTCAGCTCCGGCTTCCACCTGCTGCCTGACCCATTCCTGTTTGCTGCCGTACGGGTCGGGATCGTCAGGTCCTCCCAGAAACGCTCCGGAAAGGCTGGCCACCCCGCGGAACTCCTGCGGAGCCTGCAGGGCCAGGGTGACACTGGCCAGTCCTCCGAGACTGGCGCCGAGCAGGTGCAGTTCGCTCACCTCACCCGCCAGCTCCGGCAGTGCCGGCACGAGCTCATCAAGAATGAAGTCACGGTAGCTGGCCGAAAAGCTGTATTCACGGCTGCGGTCCACAGGCTCAAGCAGCACCAGCCGCGCGGGCGGCAGTCCGCGCGCTACCATGATGTCCAGTGCCTGCGGCAGCAGGCCCAGGCGGTTGAAAGCGGTTCCGTCCTGCACCAGTACTGTCGGCAGTTCCGCCGCTTCCGAGCCGGCCGGGCTGTAACTGTTCACCCGCCGCAGCTGCTGCAGGGCGTCACTCTGGAAGCGTTCCCGCCGCAGCGTGCCCTGGGGCCGGGCCTGACTCTCGTCGGCAACCGGATGTGCCGCGTAGTCCGGACCACGCACGACACTCACGCGACCGAACCAGACACTGCTGTTGCTGTCGGGGTTGTCCGGATCAGTAAGCAGCTTGCCGGCGGCGTCCCGCCAGACGTACTCAAAATAGGCATCCTCAGGCAGGTTCACCGGGATGCCAGCCTGGTGCTCAGGAGCAAGCCTGAGGGCGGAACGGTCCATGTCGGTCAGGTCAGACAGCAGTGCAACGGCTTCCGCAGGAGGTTTCAGGAGTTTCTCCACGTCCCCTCCACGCTAGCAGAGAGCGGAGTAAGCTTTGGGGTGATGGAACATCCTTTCGATTCACTCACTGAAGAGCGGCTCCGCACCACTGCCGGGGCCAAGTGGAACCATTACCCCGCGGACGTACTGCCCCTGTGGGTGGCGGACATGGACTTCCCCGTGGCGGAACCGATCCGTCAGGCGATCCGCGATTATGCCGACTGCGATGACTTCGGCTATCCGATGGGCGCAGGAGTACCCGGGTTGCTGGACGCGGTTGCCGCCCACATGAAGTCACGTCACGGCGTCACCTACACGGGTGAGCAGATCATGCCCACATCGGGAATCATCCCGGGCCTGTACCTGTGCACCATGGCACTGAGCGGTCCGGGTGATGAAGTCATCGTGCAGCCGCCGGTGTACCCGCCGTTCAGGATGGCTGTCGAAAACACCGGCCGCCGCGTGCTCGACAATCCGATGCGTGAAGCGGACGGCCACTGGGAACTCGACCTCGAGGCGCTGGAACAGTCCATCACCCCCGGCACGCGCATGCTGATTCTCTGCAACCCCCAGAATCCGACCGGCCGCGTGTTCACGCGTGAAGAGCTTGAGGCACTCGGCGAAGTGGTGCTGCGTCACAACCTGTGGGTGGTTTCAGATGAACTGCATGCGGACCTGGTGCTCCACGGCAGGCACGTGCCATTCGCGGACATCAGCGAGGAACTGGCCCAGCGGACCATCACCCTGTTCGGGCCGACCAAGACTTTCAATATCGCCGGCCTCAAGGTCGGTTTCCTGCTCACCCACAATCCGGACCTGCTGGAGCGTTTCAGGCAGCAGGCCGCGGGAGTGCTGACCCCGCCGAACGTCGTGGCCCAGGCGGCGGCACGCGCTGCCTTCACCGATTGCGGCGAGTGGCATGAGGACACCCTTGAGTACCTGCGCGGCAACTGCCGCCTGCTGGCTGAGCTGACTGAACAGAAGCTGCCGGGAGTGCGCTACACCGCACCGGAAGGCACTTACCTGGCCTGGCTTGACTTCAGGGACGTCGTTCCGGCTGATGAACTCGAATCATTCCTGCTGCAAGACGCAAAGGTTGCTCTGGGCCTGGGATCTGACTACGGTGCCGGCGGCGAAGGTTACGCCCGCATGAACCTGGCCACCTCGGCTCAGGTCATCAGCCAGGCTGTCGGGCGGATTGCCGATGCTCTGGAAAGACGCGGCTGAGTTCAGCCGTCTTCAAGGCGGTCCTGCAACCAGCCGATGAGGGCGGCGTAGAACTCCTCGCGGTCCAGGTCATTCATCACTTCGTGGAAGGCGTGCTCGAACTCGACTACGCGGCGGTCCCGTGAACCGGCTCGCGCCAGCAGGCGGCGGCTGCCTTCCACGCCTGCTATTGCGTCCTGCGCCCCATGCAGGATGAGCAGCGGCAACTTAAGCTCGCCTGCCCGCGCCAGTACCTGCCGGCCCGCCTCAAGCAGCGACCAGGCCGAAATGGCACTGACCCCGCCATGGTGCACCAGCGGATCGGTGTCGTAGGCGGCTGACTCCGCAGGCTCCCGTGAGAGGTCTGCGGAGCTGAGCTTCTGCACGGACAGCCCCGGCAGCACCCGCCTGAGCAGTTTCAGCGCCGACAGCAGAGCGGCAGTCGGCGGCGCGGACGGCTCCAGGTACGGCGATGAGAGGATCAGGCCGCTGAACCGCTCCGGTCCTGCCAGCGCAACCTGGGCGGCGGCCGGACCACCCATGCTGTGACCGAGCAGGAACACCGGTTCCGCGCGCTCCGGCTCACTGTTGATGAAGGCCACATAGTCAGCTGCGACAGCCTGCGGTGAACTCACCCGGGCACGGGCCCCCTCGCTGCGACCGTGCCCGCGGTGGTCCAGCGCATGGAACGCGATACCGCTCAGGTTCAGCACCTCGGCCAGCCGCTGATAGCGTCCACTGTGCTCCCCGAAACCGTGCAGCAGATACAGATGGGCGCGCAGCTTGCCTTTCGGCAACTGACGCCACACCCACAGGCGGGCGCCGTCAGGCGCAGTGAACCATTCCTCCATCACATGCCGAACCGCTCGTAAATCGTGTCGATGTGCCGCAGGTACCACTGCTCGGAAAAGGCATCATCCAGTTCGCGCGCACCAAGGTTGTTGTCGGGGTCGGCTTCGATCAGTTCCCGCAGCGGGAGCTCTTCGTCCCAGCTGCGCAGGCTGTTGCGCTGCACCACGTCGTAGGCGTCCTCGCGGCTGAGGCCGTTGTCAATCAGCATGTGCAGCACCCGCTGCGAGTAGACCAGGCCACGCAGACTGTCGAGGTTGCGCCGCATGTTGTCGGGCCAGACGACCAGGTTGCGCAGCACCCCGTTCAGGCGGCGGGTCATGTAGGCAGCGAGGGTGGTGCTGTCGGGCAGGATGACGCGCTCCACCGAGGAGTGGCTGATGTCCCGCTCGTGCCAGAGGGCAACGTTCTCGAGCGCGGCCTGCAGGTTGCTGCGCAGCAGGCGCGCCAGGCCACTGAGATTTTCCGTGGCGATCGGGTTCTTCTTGTGCGGCATGCTCGAGGAGCCGGTCTGGCCCTTGGAGAAACCTTCCTGTGCCTCCCGGACCTCGGTGCGCTGCAGGTGGCGGATCTCGACGCTGATGCGCTCGATGGTGGTTCCCAGAATGGCGAGTGCGGACAGCAGCTGGGCGTGCCGGTCACGGGCCACCGTCTGGTTGCTGACCCGGTCCGGCTCGAGGCCCAGTTCTTTCGCCACCAGCTCTTCCAGCTGCGGTGGCACATGGGCGTAGGTGCCGACCGATCCGGAGTTCATGACCACGCCGATGACCCGGCGGGCATCCGCAAGCCGCTCGAGGTCACGCTTCAGTGCGGCGTAAAAGTTCAGGAACTTGAGGCCGAACGTCATCGGCTCGGCGTGAATGCCGTGGGTGCGGCCGATGGTCGGTGTGTGCCGGTATTTTCGTGCCAGATCGCGCACGGTCTGGGCCAGCGACTCGACATCTGCCGTGATCAGGTCAAGTGCCTCCAGCAGCAGCAGGTTCTGGGCGCTGTCCACCACGTCGGTACTGGTGAGTCCCCGGTGTATGTGCCGGGTGTCCTCGCCGTAGCGTTCACTCAGCGCACGGGTGAAGGCAACGATGTCGTGACGGGTCACAGCCTCGAGCTCGGCCACCCGGTAGGCGAAAGCGTCATCGAGCGGTTCCTCCTCGAAACGGCGGCTCAGCCGGGCATGCGGGCCGGTTTCCACTTCGCCCAGCACCTCCCATGCATGCAGTGCAGCCATTTCTACCTTCAGCCAGGCGCGGTAGCGGCTGGCTTCACTCCAGAGTTCGCGGAAATCCTGTGGGCTGTAACGCTCGATCATGGCTGCAAGGTATCACGCGGGACCTTGCCCGTGCCCGTCTGCCAATTGCCGTCTGCAACGGGTCTATGTGCCCGGATTGCGTTTGCCCGGAGGTGCCCTGGCGGGTTAGGATGGCCTGTGGCCTAGGAGGAAACTTTGAACGAAGGACAAGTCGTTCCGGTTCAGATAACCGAAGAGATAAAAACCAGCTTCATCAATTACGCAATGTCCGTCATCGTCGACCGCGCATTGCCGGACGTGCGTGACGGTCTGAAGCCGGTACAGCGCCGGATTCTCTATGCCATGCACCAGGAAGGGCTCGCGTCCAACCGCAAGCATTCCAAGAGCGCCGGTGTCGTCGGTGAGGTAATCAAGAAGTACCACCCGCACGGTGACTCGGCCATTTACGACGCAATGGTCCGTATGGCCCAGAACTGGAACCTGCGCTATCCGCTCGTGGACGGCCAGGGCAATTACGGTTCGATTGACGGTGACCCGGCAGCAGCTTACCGCTACACCGAAGCCAGGCTCACTGCCATTGCCGAGGCCATGCTGCAGGACATCGACAAGGAAACGGTCGATTACAAGGAAAACTACGACGGCACCACGGTCGAGCCTGACGTCCTGCCCTCCGCCATTCCCAACATGATTGTCAACGGCGCCGCGGGCATCGCGGTCGGTATGGCCACCAACATTGCCCCGCACAACCTGAGTGAGGTTATCGGCGGCCTGATTGCGATGATTGATGACCCCAAAATCGATCTCGACGGACTGATGAAGCACATCAAGGGACCTGATTTCCCCACTGGCGGAGTCATCAGCCGGGAAGGCATCCGTGACGCGTTTGAAACCGGCCGTGGCAGCATCCGCGTCCGGGGCCGCGCACGCTTCGAGGAGCGCAACGGCCGCATCTCCATCATCGTGAGCGAAATCCCCTACCAGGTGAACAAGACCACGCTGATCCAGACGGCCGCCAGCCTGGTGCGCAACAAGAAGATCGAGGACATCAGCGCACTGCGTGACGAGTCCGACCGGCAGGGCATGCGCATCGTTTTCGAGCTGAAGCGCGGCGCCCACCCGGAACTGGTACTCAACCAGCTGTTCAAGTACACACAGCTGCAGTCCACCTTCGCGGTCAACAACGTCTGCATCGTGGACCGCGCACCGAAGCTCCTGCCGCTGCGCGAAATCCTGCGTCTGTACCTCGATCACCGCCGTGACGTGATCACCAGGCGCACGAAGTTCGAGCTGAAGCGCGCCAAGGAACGTGCCCACATCCTGGAAGGCTACCTGAAGGCGCTGGACCACCTGGATGAGGTCATCCGCCTGATCCGCGCCAGCTCCGACGGCCCCACCGCCAAGCGCGCCCTCA
>CAZPLV010000102.1:4671-6494 GCA_964587295.1 uncultured bacterium | reverse complement strand
GCAGAACTGCCCGCAGCATCTGCTCACTGCTGACCAGCCCGCTCTGCACAGCCCGAATCGGCCCGACCCGGCCGGAGGAATCCGCACCGTGCAGCGTGTCACCGTAGTCGTTCGCCAGGTTCGAGAGCACCTGCAGCAACAGGGCCGTCACCACAGTCAGGAGCGCGACCGGCCCGCTGAAATGCCCGGCAGCGGCTGCCAGCAGCAGGCCGAGCCCGGTGCCGGCGACCGCCAGCACCAGCGTGCGGGGCCGGATCGCCCCCAGCCACAGGCCGAACGCGCTCAAGCGGAACCCCGCCAGCGGCTGCTGCGCGTCTCCAGCCAGCTCAGGGAAGCGAACATGGCGCTGCCCAGCAGGGCAATCGCCAGTATGCCCGCGTATACCTTGGCGTAGGCAAAGCGGTTCCACTGGTCCACGACGATGTAATAGCCAAGCCCTACGTTGTTGCCTATCGACTCCGCGATGAACAGCACCGCAATGGCGGTTCCGACGCTGACCTTGAGCGCCGTGAAGGTTGCGGAAACGCTGAGCGGCAGGTAGACGTGGCGCAGGCGCTGCCAGCGGCCGGCACCGAGCGAGGCGATGGAATCAAGGGTGGCGCGCGGCACCTGCCTGGCAGCGTCGCGGATGATGACGTACACCTGAAAGAACACAATGAGTGCAATCAGGAGAATAATGGACGGATCGCCCAGGCCCAGCAGGAACACGATGATCGGCAAAAACACGATCTTGGGTGTGGGGTAGAGAAAGTACATCAGTGGCGAAAGCAGGCTGTCCAGCACGCGGTTCTCTGCCGCCATGACCGCCAGTGGAGCGGCCACGGCCGTGCCGGCCAGCACACTCAGGACTATGCGCCTGAAACTCGACCAGGTATGTGAGGCGAGCGGGCCCTGGATCTCCTGCGCGAAAGTCTGCAGCACCACGTAAGGCGTCGGCAGGAAACTGCGGTCAAGCGATACGGCAGCAACGTGCCAGACGACAATCAGCAGGGCCAGGTCAATGACCAGGGCGATGCGGGGGTGCAGCCAGGGCCGCGTCACAGGCTGAGCCGCTCCCTGATGTGCTGGCAGAACTCCTGAAAGTCCGGTTCACTGCGCACGGGCATACGGCCCGCGAACGGCGTGCGCAGCAGCTCGGCTTCTGTTATCGGCCCGTAACGGGTGATGAGCAGAATGCAGCTGGCAAGCAGTGCCGCTTCCTCTATGTTGTGGGTGACCATCACCGTCGTGCCGCGCGTCTCGCCTGTCAGTTCAGCCAGCTGCCGCTGCAGCCGTTCACGTGAAAGTTCGTCAACTGCCGAGAGCGGCTCATCGAGCAGCAGAAGTTCATTGCCGAGCGCGAACTGGCGGGCCAGTGCCACCCGCTGGCGCTGTCCGCCGGAAAGTTGTGCCGGGAACCGGTCAGCAGCAGGTCCAATGCCGAGCCGCTCAAGCCACTTTGCCGCGCGTTGGCCAGCCTCTGCCCTGTCAATTCCACTTATCGTCAGCCCTACCTCGATGTTGCGGCGGGCCGTGTACCAGGGCAGCAACCCGTAGTCCTGCAGCATGAGGCCGACCTTGCGCGAAGGCCCGTCAACCCGCTGTCCCAGCGCAGTCACCCGTCCGGCCTGCGGCTTGCGGATGCCGGCCGCAAGGTAGAGCAGCGTGGTCTTGCCCGAGCCCGACGGGCCCAGCACACAACAGAATTCACCGGCAGCCAGCTCGAAACTGAAGTCGGACAGTACCGCGGGTGCACCCGGGTAACCGAAAGTCACTCCCTCAAACGCCAGCTGCGCCTGCCCCACCTGTGGTCAGTCTGCCTGCATGAAACGGCCGTCAACCAG
>CAZPLV010000102.1:0-4571 GCA_964587295.1 uncultured bacterium | reverse complement strand
ACGGTCAGTGCAACCGGTACGAACTCGGTGGTGGCATCCTGCAGCACCGCGGCCGCCCCCTGGGTCTGTACCGCAAGGGTGGTCAGCGGCTCCGGCAGCAGGGCAGCCGCAACCAGACCCTGAGCCATATGCTCGAGCCGCAACGGAATGGCGCTGACTTCCAGATAATCCTCTGGTTTGGGCTCATAGCCTGCGTCACGCAGGAGTTTGCTGGCCATGTACTCGGTCACCGTGTTGTGGCCGATGGCCACCTGGGCCGTGCCGGCCTCAAGGGCGGCGATCAGCTTCCCGGCTGTATCCAGACCGCTGTCAACGCTGGTGACAATCGAGAAGAAGCGGACACCATCCTGGAACGTGTCATGACGGACGATTTTCAATTCGTCGCCGGAAGCGACTTGCAGGGCAGCGCCCATCACGTCGTTGTTTCCCACCTCGAGCTGGCCGGTCTGCAGTCCGATTGAACGGTCGCGTGCACTCTCAATGGGCACGAGCTCAACGTTCACGCCGTGGGTTTCGTAAAAGCCTTCCTGCTCAGCCACGAACAGCGGCAGCGTATTCATCACGGGAAGCACGCCTACACGCAGGGGCGTGCCGGTCAGCGGTTCGCATACCTGAGCGAAAGCGGATCCGGCCCAGAGCAGCACCACGGTTGCAATGATTCGTTTCATTTTCTTGGGGCCTCCTGAATGTCTTGCACGCGCACAGTTTACCTTCCTTTTTCTCCAAACATCGTGCTGGACGCATTTCGTATCGGCCCGATATGTTTTCGGCGGGTCATCCGGAAATGCGGGACTGTGAGCTGCACCTATCGCGCTGACGGCTGGCTCGTGCAAACTTGAATGCTACAGGAGGTCAGGCATGAAGAGAGTTCTTTTTCCGCTGTTGCTGCTCGCCGTACTCGCGGCCTGCGCGCCGGCAACCACGCCAGGCACCACCGAAACACCCGCACCGGACGAGGCTGCTCAACCGCCACAGCTCACAGGCACCGTCTGGAGGCTCGCCAGCCTGCAGGAAGCAGGCGGAGCCCAGGTGGACCTGCTGGATCAGGTCTACACGCTGCACTTCGATGAGGACGGCAGCCTGGGCGCAACCATGGACTGCAACACCGGTGGTGGAACCTACGAAGTCGACGGCAACACCCTCACGTTCGGTCCCGTGGTCTCCACCCTGATGTTCTGCTCTGAAGCTTCCGTTGCCAGCAATTACGGAGTGTCACTTGCCCGGGTGGAGCGCTACTCGTTTGCCGGCGACGAGCTCATCCTGAGCGCCGAGGACGGAACGAGCATGCGATTCACCGCGCAGCCGGACGAAGGCTGATCTGACGCAACCATCACAGGAGGAAAGCCATGAAAAAGCTTCTGTTGCCCGTAGCACTGCTCGTACTGGTGGCCGCAGCCTGCATGCCAGCCGCTGAACCCGGTACTGTCGATCCGCAGCGCCTCGCTGCAGGGGAATGGCAGCTGCTCAACATCCAGTACGCAGACGGGGAAGTCAGCACACCCGAATTCGGTGAGTACAGTCTGGATTTCGACTTTGACGAGGAACGGATGTTCGTTGTTGCCGACTGCAACCAGGGCAGCGCCAGCTTCGAAGCCACCGAGCAGGGACAGTTCGTGGTGGGTCCGCTTGGCCTGACCCGCATGGCCTGCCCGCCCGGCTCCATATCAGCTGCCTTTGCGGCCGAACTGGGGCTTGTCAACAGTTACGCTTTCCAGGACAGCTACCTGGTGCTGAGCAACCTCGACGGTACTTCGCTGCTGTTCAGCCGCTGAGGCACGGCCGACCAATCAGACGGGGCGTCATTCTCAAAGCGAGAATGACGCCCCGCTTTGTCAGTCAGTTCAGTAGCGCTCGCCGAGCCAGTCAAACAGTGCGTCAAACAGCTCTGCGTGAATGGTTGTCTCGATGAGGGTGTACTCTTCCGGGTTACCGGTTTCACCGGGCTGAAGGATATGGTTCATGTCTTCGATGACCAGCACGGTGTGATCCGGGTTGCCTGCAGCCTCCAGCGCTTCGCTGAGCGGGTCGAGGCTCTGCCGGGCAGGAACCTGAACGTCCAGGCCGCCGTAGACAGTGAGAATCGGAATCGTCAGTTCGCGCAGCAGCGGCTGGGGATCGAATGATACGAACGAGGCCATTGATGGTGTCACCGAGGCCAGCAGCTGGATCTGCACCGCTTCCTCCAGCTCGTCTCCGGACAGGCCGGTGGCAGCAAGCTGCGGAGTGATGATTCCGCGCACGAACTCTTCTGCACCCTCAAGATCACCGGCCACGAAGAACTCGTTCAAGTGGCGCAGGAACGTCAGTTGTGACTCGACCGCATAGTCAATCTGTTCCTGTGGAGTGCCTGCCGGAGCAGACATCTCAATGATCAGGGCGTTCTGAAGTTCCAGTACCTCGAGTCCGCCCACGGCCGGTCCCGCAAGGTTGATGATGAAATCCGTGTCACTCTCGGCCGCGATGGCAGGCGCAAGGTAGCCGCCCTGACTGTGACCAATGATGCCGATCTCAGCAATGTCCGCGCGCTGCGCCAGGAATTCCACTGCCGCCACTCCATCAGCCGTCAGGTCGGCGTAGCTGGCAAGATGGTCCGCGCCGTCACTGCCGCCGACGCCACGGTCATCGAGCCGGAGCGTCGCGTAACCGGCACGCACCAACGCGTCGCTCAGCACCAGGAACGGCCTGTGTCCGAAAACGAACGAATCCCGGTCCTGGGGTCCGGAGCCCGTCACGAACAGCAGTGCCGTGTGAGGGCCATCACCTTCGGGCAGTGAAAGAGTGCCGGCCAGGGTGACATCCCCGGCTGGACTCACGACAGTCACTTCCTCCTGCAGGTAGGGGAACGGTTCTTCGGGTTCCTGCGGCCTGCTGTGGGCTCCCGGCAGTTCATCGCTGCGCTCAAGCAGGAACTCGAAGTCCTGACCGCCCTGGCTGAAGGTGCCGCTCATGGTGTCACCTTCCACGCTGCCCGTGAACACCGGATTGCCCGGCACACCGGGCATGGCGAAGGTGACGTCCGTGCCGTCAACCTCCACATCACTCAGCGCGAAGTCATACAGTCCCTGGACGGGAATGTCGAGTATGCCGACCGGCTCCTCTTCGGTGCCATCGAGCACCACATTCACACCAAGGTCCAGGACTTCCGGGCCGATGAGGCCCGTCCAGCTGCCAAACGCCGGACCTTGCGCCAGACCCATGCCGCCCAGCAGCAATCCCGCACCAATCGCAATCATCAGTTTTCTCAACATCGCCGCCTCCATGGCTTCGATGCTAACAGCGCAACGCCGGTGACGCCTCACCGGAAAGTACGAAGTCGTCCCTGCCGGCCGCTGTCAGACAGGCGTCTGAATGGTTGAGGCAACCTGCTTCAGTGCCTGCGCAAGGTCATCAATCAGATCAGCCTGGTCCTCGATTCCGACTGAGAGCCGCACCAGTGACTGGGTGACACCGAGCCGGTCAAGCTCTTCCTCGCCGACCAACTGATGGGTCGTGCTGGCCGGATGGGTTGCCAGCGAGCAGACATCACCAAGCGAAACCGCCTGCATGAACAGCCCGAGATTATCCAGGAACACTTCCGCTGAACGGCGGCCGCCCTCGAGTTCAACCGAGACCATCGCGCCGAAATCCTTCATCTGTCGGGCTGCAACCTCATGCCCCTTGTGGTCGGCGAAGCCGGGATAGTACACCCTGGTGACCAGCCGGTGGCCTCTGAGGTATTCAGCAACCGCACGGGCATTCGCCGACTGCCGTTCAACCCTGAGCGCCAGAGTCTTCAGGCCGCGCAGCAGCAGGTGGCTTTCCAGGCGGCCGAGCGAACCGCCCATGTGGCGGAGGCCTTCCATGCGGACCCGGCCCATCAGCTCGGCCGAACCGACTGCCACTCCACCCATCGCGTCACCGTGACCACCCAGATACTTGGTGGCTGAGTGCACCACGATATCGATGCCGAGTTCGATCGGGCGGGTCAGCCAGGGGGTGCTGAACGTGTTGTCGACCACGCTGAGCGCACCGTGCTGCCTTGCCAGACGGGCTATGAGCTCCAGGTCATGGATGCTTAGGGTCGGATTCGTAGGCGTTTCCGCGTAAACCATGCGGGCACCCGCCTTGAGTCCGGCCTCGAGTTCACTGCCGTCAATGTGCCGGCTCCTGACGCCCAGCCGGGGCAGCTCGGTGGCAAACAGTGCTTCGGTACCGCCATAGAGCGGACCGAGCAGCAGCACTTCGTCACCCGGTTCCAGCAGGGTCAGCAGTACGGAACTGATGGCAGCCATGCCCGACCCGAACGCCACGGCTGCCTCTCCGTTCTCGAGGTCGGCCATGGCTTCCTCGAAGCGGCTGGTGGTGGGGTTGGCGATGCGGCTGTATACGAAGCCTTCGGCCTCACCCGCGAACAGGTCCGCGCCACGCTGAAACGATCCGTATGCGAATGTCGATGTCAGGTAGAGCGGGGTTATGTGTGCGCCAGTGACCGGATCCGGCATGTCCGAATGCACGGCCCGGGTCGCGAAACGCGCCTTGTGCTTGGTCATCTCTGAACTCCTTTGGCCTAAAGTCTAGCCCTTCGCGCAGGC
>CAZPLV010000101.1:0-6544 GCA_964587295.1 uncultured bacterium | reverse complement strand
GGAATGATGCCGAAGTCGATGATGTCGGCGTTGAGGCTGGGCAGCAGCAAGGAGGCGATGGTCGCCACCAGGTGCAGCATTATGAGGCCGGTAATGGGCCGTTTGTACGGTTGCAGGTAAGTCCGGAGGAGCGTGAGCAGCATCAGGCGGTCACGCTTCCCAGGATTCCATGAAGGGCTACATCCACTATTTCTGCTGCCTCCAGACTTGTCTGTTCTTCATCAAAAGGGCTGCTCGTGGTCAGGAGCAGGTTCACAAATGCGAGTGTTGCCTTGTCAGCCGGAATTGAAAGACTGTCCGCGTGCCGGTCAATCAGTGCCCTGATGCCATCCGTGACGGTGGTAATCCAGCCCTTCATGAAGCGGCTATGGTCGGCCCGTTCGGACTCCGCAAGCGTCATTGTGCGCAGGATGCTCAGCAGAAGAGTGGCGTCGGTGCTGTGCGCCAGAATCACTTGGGCTGCGGCCAGCAACTGCCCGCGCAGGTCCGACGCCAGATCAGGAACGGCGCTCAGGCCGGCGTGCACGTCTTCAGGATCAAGCTGCAGTTCCACGGCCGCAAGAATGATTGCGTGTTTCGTGTCGAATACCGAGAAGAGGGTGCCTTCGGCTACACCGGCGGCTTCCGCCATGTCACGTGTTGTTACAGACGCCCCCTGTTCAAGCAGCAGCGGCAAGACAGCCTGGGCGATTGAGCGGCGCCTGTCGTCAGGGTTGAGGGGAGTTGCGCGGCGTGACCGCGGCGGATTCGGCATTCGGGCACTATAACTGAGTGAGCGCTCACTAGGCGTCGCACACCTCGCCAGTGAACGTCAGCTGTTCAGCGCACGCTGCCAGTCAATGATCTCAACAAGGTCCGCTATAAGGGCCTCAAGGCCAAGACGATCCTCATCATCAAAATTGCCGAACTCAGAAGAATCCAGATCCAGAACGGCGACCACACGACCGCCATGCTCGACCGGCACCACAATCTCTGAGCGTGAACGCACGTCGCAGGCAATATGGCCCGGGAACGCATTCACATCCGGAACAACCTGACTCTCGCCCGTGCTGACCGCTGTACCGCAAACACCACGGCCAACCTGAATGCGCACACAGGCCGGTCGACCCTGAAACGGCCCCAATACCAGCTCATCATCACGCAGCAGGTACCAGCCAGCCCAGTTCAGATTGGGCAGCCAGGCGTATATTTCCGCCGCTGCATTGCTAAGGTTCGCCAGCCAGTCGGTCTCGCCTTCAAGCAGCAGCCTTATACGTTCCCGCAACTGCTTATACATCCCAGGCTTGCCGAGGGCAGCCGGATCTGCGCTGTAATCAAGCAGGATTTCATGGGTGTCAGTCACGCTGCTGATGTTAACGCCGTTTCGGGCCGGACACAGTGTTATCGTCCTGCACATGAAACTGGTGGTTGTCCGCATTGCACTGCTGCTGCTGTTTGCGCTGGCAGCTGCGGCGCTGACCAGTTGGCTGGCAGGTGCTGAATTCAGCCTGGCGCTCACGCCGCAGCTGGCGGCCCTTTACTTCATACCCGCCAATGTCATCAACCTCTGGTTACTTACGCGCGGCCGCCAGGGCCCGCGCAGGAGCCTGCTGCAGCTGATGGACTTCGACCGTAGCCGCCTCGGCCGCGATGTGTTGCTGGGTCTTCTTTACCAGCTGCTGCTGTTCGTGCCATTCGGACTGGCAATCAACCTGGTGATGCTGCTGCTGTACGGTCCGGCGAACATGTTCGCAGCCTTCGAGACAATTTTTGTGCCGCCAGAGTCCAGCACGGTTGAGCTGCCACTATGGTTCGCCTGGTTTTCGGCGATTGCCATCGCCCTGCTCTTTCCGATCACGAATGCCCCGGCCGAAGAACTGACCTACCGCGGCCACGCCCAAACGCAACTGCGGCGGAAAGGCTGGGCACTGTGGGCTGCAATTTCCGTTCCGTCGCTGGCATTCGGCCTGCAGCACATCATGCTGGCAGCCACCGTCCCGGGCATGCTGGTATATGCCGCGGCTTTCACAGTCTGGGGCGCCGGAGCCGGCCTGATTTATGCACGGACAGGACGACTCATGCCAGTCGTCATCGCACACCTGCTGACAAACCTGTTCACCGCAGCAGCGCCGCTGATCATTCTGTTCGTGGTTCCCTGAGGCCGCTTCAGCCGCCGATTATCTCCCCACCATTGGGATGCAGCACCTGGCCGGTCATGTAACTGGAATCACTTGAGGCCAGGAACACGTAGCTCGGCGCCACTTCCTCCGGCTGTCCCGGCCGGCCCAGAGGAGAGTCCTTGCCATGGTCGGCGGTCTGCTCGGCGCTGAACGAGCCCGGAATGAGGGGCGTCCAGATGGGTCCCGGTGCCACACCGTTCACCCGGATTCCCTTTGAGGCAAGGTTGCTGGCCAGTGAACGCGTGAAGCCGACAATGGCTGCTTTCGTGGCTGCATAATCCATGAGGTGGTCACTGCCGCGGTAGGCAGTGATTGAGGTCGTGTTGATGATTGCCCCGGTTTCCTCAGGCAGATGCTCGAGGGCGGCCTGGGTCACCAGGAAGTAAGCATAAATGTTCGTCCTGAACGTCTCATCGAGCTGCTCGAGGGTGATGTCCCCCAGTGAGTCCCGTGAGTACTGCACAGCAGCGTTATTGACAAGGATATCGAGCCCGCCCATGTCATGAACCGTGTCAGCCACAATCTGCTTGCAGAACTCCGGATCCTTCAGATCGCCGGCTACGGCCAGGCAGCGCACGCCTTCGGCCCGGACATGCTCAGCCGTTTCCATCGCGTCATCATGCTCGGCCAGGTAGGTAAAGACGACGTCAGCACCTTCACGGGCGAACAGTACCGCCACGGAGCGGCCAATGCCACTGTCACCGCCGGTAATGAGCGCCACTTTGCCGCGCAGTTTGTCCGAGCCCTTGTAGTGGGGTGCTTCGTACTGCGGCCTTGGTGTCATCGTTGCTTCGCTGCCGGGCAATTCCTGTTCCTGGGCCGGTATTTCTTCGGGTCGTTCCCTATTGTCAGCCATTCAAAGTTCCCCCCTTGGTTCAATCAGGTCGAAAGTACAGCCAACGACTGCATGCGGCAATGGCGGATGACACGATTGGCACGCCCATCCTGCAGCCCGGCCCGTCACGTGGTAGCATTCTGCGCACCATGCGAATCCTGGTCAGTAACGACGACGGTATCTTCAGCCCCGGCATCCGGGTGCTGGCTAACGCCGCGAAAGAATTCGGAGACGTTCGGGTTGTGGCCCCCGATGTCGAGCAGTCCGCCATGAGCCACGCAATCACCATCAAGCGACCCCTTCACTACCATCCGGTACCTTTTGATGACATCGAGGCGTACCGCGTTGACGGCACGCCAGCCGACTGTGTTGCCCTGGGCGCGCATCACTGGGATGAAGTTGATCTGGTCCTGACAGGCATCAACCTGGGTCTGAACATCGGCCACAACATCTGGCATTCAGGCACCGTTGCCGCAGCCAAACAGGCTGCATTCCTCGGCATCCCGGCCATCGCCTTCAGTGCACCGTTCAGCATCGGGCCGGAGGATTACGCCCCGCTGATGCCGTACCTGAGTCAGGTTGTGAAGGACTTCCTGAAGGCACCAGACATGCCACTCCTGAACGTCAATTTCCCTGAGCGGCCCAAAGGCATCACCTGGGCGCGCATGTCGGTACGGAATTATGAAGGAATTGTCGTGCCCGACGAAGACCCGATGGGGCGGGAACACTTCTGGTTTTCCGAGGTCGCCAAAGGCAACCCTGAGGAAGGCACCGACCGCTGGGGCATCGAGAACCAGCTCGTCACACTCACTCCGCTGTCACTGGACCTGACGGAATACAAGCTGCTGGAAGCAGCCCGTAAAGCCGTACCCAAGTAGCCGACGGGCTTTCACAACAGCGCCGATGGGCCCCGTGAAACTATCCAGCCGGCAGCAGGAACTCCTGCGCTGGCTGGCCCTGCTCACAATGGTCATCGACCATGTTGGTGCAATCTTTTTGACAGGGGAGACGGCGCAGGCATTCAGGTCAATCGGCCGGATTGCCTGGCCACTGTTCGCGTTCCTGCTGGCTTACAATGTGGCCGTCCGCCGTGTGGATCCGCAACGTTACCTGAGGCCGCTGGCCCTGTTCACCCTCATTGCGCAAGTGCCGCACTGGCTGGCTTTTTCCAGCAACTGGGTTTCCATAATGGGCACACTGCTGTTGGGCGCCCTCACCCTGTACGTACTGGAGCGGCGCAGCTGGAACGAGGTGGGCGGACTGATGCTGCTGGCCGGCGTGCTGCTGCTGTCGCCTTTCGTTGAGTACGGCACGGAGGGCGTGCTGCTGATCGCCGCCTGCTGGTGGCTGCTGCGCACCCCCAATTTGTTTTCGCTGATCACCGCCATCGCCCTGCTGGCAGCCGTGAACTACCCGAGTGCCACCTGGCCTTACGCACTCCTGGCCATCCCCGTTGTACTCGTTGTCGCTTCGCTTCCCGGCCGAATTGGCCTCCCAAGATCAGGCCGCCTCCCCTGGCTGTTCTACCCCCTCCACCTCCTGGC
Organism: uncultured bacterium; assembly: GCA_964587295.1. Classification (GTDB taxonomy): domain Bacteria; phylum Deinococcota; class Deinococci; order Deinococcales; family Trueperaceae; genus CALDPK01. Next base: position 2,006 of record CAZPLV010000101.1, on the reverse strand, counting down.
GCTCGTGCTGATTGCGTACCTGCAGGGCGCATAACATTTGCAGCCCGCTTGCATGAAGTCAGCCAAGGGGGTTGGTTATGGCGTGACAAGCGTCTGCCAAGAGCGCAATCGCGCCATAACCAACCCCCGTCTCTGCTATTCTCATGCCAACCAAATCTTGCTTGGCTTTCGTGTCCGTCCCTGACGGGCGACGGCAACCGGGTGTTGGGATTATCGGCTATAGCCGCGAAAGGGGTTCCTATGAAGAAAATCCTGCTGTTCCTCGCCTCCGCACTGGTCATTGGTGGCCTGGCATTCGCCCAGGACCGCTCGGACATCCGCATTGTTGTGGTCAGCCACGGCGCCGCAGCTGACCCGTTCTGGAGTGTCGCCAAGAATGGTGTCGACCAGGCTGCCGCCGACATGGGCGTCACAGTCGAGTACCACGCTCCTGACACTTTCGACATGCCGCGCATGGCCCAGCTGATCAACGCAGCCATCGCCAGCAACCCCGACGGTCTCATCGTCACCATTCCTGACGTTGACGCACTCGGCGACGTCATCCGCGACGCAGTCGACGCAGGCATCACCGTCATGAGCATGAACTCCGGCAGTGACGTGTTTGAGGAACTCGGCGTTACCGCACACGTCGGCCAGACCGAGTACGAGGCAGGCTTCGGGGCCGGAACCAGTATGGCCGCTGAAGGCGTGACCAACGCAATCTGCGTGAACCACGAAGTCGGCAATACCGCTCTGGACCTCCGCTGTGAAGGCTTCCAGGACGGTCTCGGCGACGGCGCAACTGTCAACGTGCTGAGCGTAAGCACTGACCCGACCGAAGTCCGCAACGCCGTGATGGCGACCTTCAGCTCCAACAGCGACATCAACGGCGTTCTGGCAGTCGGCCCCGTCGGCGGCGAACCGACCATAGCTGCACTCGAAGAGAACGGCCGGCTTGGCGACGTGGCCCTCGGCTTTTTCGATCTGTCCCCCACCATCCTCGAGACCATTGCCGCCGGCGACGCGCTGTTCGCAATTGATCAGCAGCAGTACCTGCAGGGCTACCTGCCGGTGGTGTTCCTCACGCTGTACGCACAGTACGGTCTGCTGCCCGGCGACAACATCATCCGTACCGGCCCCGGTTTTGTCACACCCGACAATGCTGCGCAGGTTGTTGACCTGAGTGCGGTGGGAATCCGCTGAGCACTCAGGCCGCTGACGAGCGTCTCCGCCGCATAAACCCATTCAGGCGCTTCCTGATGCGCCCGGAATTCGGCGCTGTGGCCGGAGCAATACTCGTCTTTGCTTTCTTCGCGATCGTCGCGGGCGACCGGGGTTTCCTGGCCGCCCGCGGCGTCTCCAGCTGGCTGGAAATCTCAGCCCAGCTCGGCATACTCGCCATCGCAGCCGCACTCCTGATGATCGGCGGCGAGTTCGACCTCTCGATAGGCTCCATGGTCGGCGCCGCTGGCGTGACGCTGGCGATTCCGATCGCCATATACGGCTGGCCGCTGTGGGCCGCACTGCTGCTTGCCATTTGCGTGGCGCTGCTGGTGGGTTTTCTCAATGGTTTCATCGTCAACCGAACGCGCTTGCCCTCATTCATAGTCACACTTGCGTTCCTGTTTATCCTGCGAGGCATGACGCTCGGCTTTACCCGGCTCATCACCGGCCGCACCCAGGTGTCCGGTCTGCGCACGGCTGTCGCCGACAGCTGGCTCTACCCGATTTTTGCCGGTGATCTGTTCGGCTTGCCTGCCAGCGTCTGGTGGTGCCTTGGCCTGGCCATATTCGCCAGCTGGCTGCTGCTCAGGACCCGCTTCGGCAACTGGACTTTCGGTACCGGGGGCGATTCTGACGCCGCCCGCAACTCCGGCGTTCCGGTGGAACGGGTCCGCATAATGCTGTTCATGGGCACAGCCCTGGCTGCAACGCTGTTTGCAACAATCCAGGTGCTCGACCTCGGTTCAGCGGACGTGCTGCGCGGTGAACTCAAGGAATTCGAGGCGATAATCGCGGCAGTCATC
>CAZPLV010000100.1:0-6621 GCA_964587295.1 uncultured bacterium | reverse complement strand
CGCACGTCGGTCACCAGCTGGGACGCCAGACCATTCAACCGCTGCGCCGCATTGTCGGCGGACAGGTCGACTTCGGCCTCGAGCCTGTACACCTTGAATATCGAGAACGGTAGCTGCACATTTTCCGAGAAGGTCAGCGTCACAGTCGCTGGCGCCTCTGTCAGCAACGCACCGGCTTCAGGGTCGGATGCGACCAGGTCAGCATGTGCGAAGACAGTACCGAAAGCCAGAGCAGTGACCAGAGCAAGAAGGCGCCTCATCACGGAACACTTATGGTTGCGGCGTCGATGATGACCGGATCGCTGTGGGCGACATGGTCGAACAGTTCATCAAACTCCACGGCCCCGATGAAACCGCTCACCCGGAGGTGCACGTCACCGGACAGGGTCGGAATGAAGTCACCGGTGTAGGCACCGGGATTGCCGGCCTGCTGGCGCAGCACCAGGGTCAGCTCCGTGCCGTCCGCAGCGATGACGACAGCGCTCAGGCTCTGCTCAAGGTTCTCCACGGGTTCGCCGTCGGCGTCACGGACCATCAGGTCAATTCCGTTCAGCTGACCGGTGTAAGCAGGGTTGACGAGCAGGCCGACTATGACGCGGTACTGGCCCTCGCCCACTTCCTTGGACTGGTGAGCGAAGACAGCGCTGCCCAGCAGGGAAACCGCGGTCAGCAACACAATAAAGACACGAATGTTTTTCATGATCATCTCCAAAGGTAATTCATGAACTTGACGAGGTTTTCGAAGGGACCGGTCACATCCTGACCATGCGGCAGTGCGCTGGTGGTCAGGAGGCCGGTGGCGGCAAATATGGCGATGAGCAAAAAGCTCTCAGCGATCAGGGTTGAGCGCAGGCCATGGCTTTCGGACGTCTGTTGCAGCTGCGGCAGGAACCTGAAACGGTTCAGCGCCGCTATGCCGATTGTTATCAGCACCAGTACGATTTTCGTGCCGAGTGCAAGCGCATAGGGCGAACCGATGAACCGTTCCGGTTCGGCGACATGAAACAGGCTGGACAGCACTCCGCTTGCGGCAACGAGAAGCACGCTGAGCAGACCAACGGTCGACACAACCCGCACGCTGCCCAGCAGTTGCAGGTGCTGACTCGTCCGCCACAGCTGCGTACTGAGGCTCACAGCGAGAATGACGCTGGTCCATACGCCGGCAGCCATGAAATGGAGCCAGTCAAGCAGCAGCGCTGGCGTTCCGGCCATTGCCGCGCCATGACTGACGTAGCTGAATGTGAACAGCACGGCCAGCCAGCCCGGAACTATGAGGGCGAATCTCCAGCTGCGCGGCTTCTGCAAGCTGAGCCAGAGCAGCACGGCGCTCACGGCAATCCGCCAGAGGACGGCCTGGCCATGCCGGGTGCTGCGCACATAGTGCCAGAACATTTCGGCGTCCACGAAGCCGACAGCGCGGTGCAGCGTGCTGTACAGGTCAACGACGGACGCACTAATGAGAAGCACCGCAGCTGACACCGCAATAATAGCCGGCAGCCGGCTGCTGTCCTTCAGCCACAGTCGCATCAGGTTCGCAGCCAGCAGCAGCGTGGCGCTGAGCAGCAGCACGGTCTTCAGCAACGCCGTCACAGTGCCGTGGAGCAGTTGTTCAAGGTTGACTCCCGTAGTATCTCAGGTAAGAGGTGGTGTGGTCAGGCGATTAGCAATGCTGCCGGTGGCGAGCGGCTGCCGTTAACCCGCAACCGCAATGCCTGCGGAAACCAGGACCCGGGCAGCAAGAAAGCAAAACCAACCTGGGGCAGTTCTGAAAGCGCGGTCACCAGAATGTGGCTGACAACCAGCCAGCCGGTAACCATCTCCAGGCTGTGAACATGGTCCGGCGTGCCGGGCGGGTGCTCGTGCCCGGGAAACTCCGAATGCGCAGCGTGGTACGGGCCCAGCACCAGCAGAACAAGGAACGTGACAACCAGCTGAGCAGCCAGTCCGGCCCGCAAGGCCTTTAGCAGCTGTCCCCCACGCTTCACGTTTTCCAACTTAACACCTGCACTCATCCGGGCAAACTATGCTGGAGACGGAGGCTGCGCTGATTATGCACCCAGAACCACGTACCCATGCCGCACTGAGGCGCTACATAAAGGAACCGGTCAACAGCTTCTCACACATGATCGGCATCTTTCTCAGCATCGCCGCGACCGTGGTTCTGATTGTTCTGAGCGTGCCGGAACCGTGGCGGATCGTCAGCTTTGCCATCTATGGCGCCTCCGCCATCACGCTGTACACGGCCAGCACGCTGCTGCACAGTCTGCATGCGGCACCGAATGTCGTGAACATCCTCAGGCGTTTCGATCACGCCGCGATTTTCGTGTATATCGCAGGCTGCTACACGCCGATAATGCTCGTGAGCCTCAGGCCCGAGCACCCCACCTGGGCCTGGCTGGTGCTGGGCGCCATCTGGCTGATCGGCATCGCCGGAGTCATCTTCAAGGTGTTCTGGTTCAACGCACCCCGCTGGCTGTCGACCGCGCTGTATGTGCTCATGGGCTGGCTTGCCGTGCTGGCACTCAGTCCGATGCTTGATGTGCTGGGACTCGGCGCAATACTGTGGCTGTTGGCCGGTGGCATCTTCTACACGGTCGGAGCCGTTATCTACGCCACCCGTTGGCCCGACATCCGGCCGGGCGTCTTCGGATACCATGAACTGTGGCACTTTTTCGTGCTGGCCGGCAGCGCCTGTCATTTCCTGATGATGCTGCTCTACGTTCTGCCCGACTGATCACGCCCACTCCGTTAAGCTGGCTCCCATGACAGCCGCAGATGCCAACTGGCAAAAGTATGACGACTGGCTGGATGAACTGCGCAGCAGACGCAAGATTCCCGGCCTGGCAATCCGCGTGTTCACCCGGGACGAAATCCTGTTTGAACGCGGCTACGGTTTCCGCAACGTGAATGCCCGACGAACGGTCGACGCCGACACGATTTTTGGTGTCGCCAGCGTCACCAAGTCATTCACGGCACTCGCGGTGCTGCACGCCGCAACCGCAGGCAAGCTCAATCTCGATGACACTGTCAGCGGATGGCTGCCGGAACTGACCCTGTGGCCGGGCGGGAATGCACCGACAATACGGCACTTGCTCACCCAGACCAGTGGCCTGCCGGCGTTGCCGATTCTGGTGCATGCAATGGCCGAAAGCGGCCGTGGTGACCCGACGGAGGCGTTCGATCCGCCCATACCGGAAGACGACCTGCGACCGGCAAAGACGCTGCTCGAAGTGATCGAGTTCCTGAATCAGGATGCGAAGGTCGAGGAGCCCGGCAGCCTGTTCTGCTACCAGAATGACGCCTGGGGTCTTCTGGGCGGCATCGTCAGCCGGGCAACGGACACGGGTTTCGAGGATTATGTGCACGAGAACCTGCTGGCACCCCTTTATCTGAGCCGGACAACCTTTGACCTGAAGCGGGTCCTGGCTGATGACAACGCCACCACTCTTTACGCCCCTGATCCGGATGGGAACATCATCGAATCACCAAAATGGCAGGACTCACAATCGCTGGCCGGAGCCGGCTTCCTGCGCTCCACCAGCCGCGACCTGACCCGATACGTGCGCTTCCTGATGGCCGGTGACGGCACCGGACTGGGCATCGACAACGGGCTCCTTGAGCAGATGCGCAGTCCACTTGTCTGGTGCGGCCCCGGTGGCAGTTACGGCTACGGTCTGACCGTGAACGAGAACCATCACGGCGTAACACTGATCAGCCACGGCGGCCGCCTCAAGGGCGTTTCCAGCAACATCGGCTGGTCACCCGAACTGGGCATCGGAGCCGTGGTGCTCACGAACCTCGAGGAACAGCCGGCGGACCTGATGTGGCTCGGGGCCATCAATACCGCACTCGGTATCGCTGTTGACTCGCCCCGCTACGAGCCAACAACCGAACCCGTCAGCGAAACGGAAATTGAGGAGCTGCTCGGTGAATACCGCTCACAGGAACCATGGGGTCGGCTGGTGCTTCAGCGCAACCCGCTGGGTGGCCTGCAGGTACTCGATGGTGAACAGGAAAGGAAACTGGATATCTTCCTGGTCTCAGCCGACGAGTTCGGAATCCGTGGTGAGGACCAGAATCAGTACGTGGCTGTGTTGCGTGATGATTCAGGTGCACCCTGGGGTTTGCATTACGGCAGGCGGATTCTCTACCGGCGCTGACGGCGTCTGGGCCCGCCGCTGACCACCTGGTTGCGGCCGGCCCGCTTGGCGGCATACAGCCTGCGGTCAGCCAGATCCAGCAGCCTGACGGCGTCAAGCTCCGCTTCCTCGAGCGTGGCGGCTCCGATGCTCACCGTCAGCGTAAGTCCTTCATGGATGTTGTTCCAGTTGAACGATTCGAAGCTGGTGCGGAGTTTGTCGGCCACCCGCTCAAGTTCTTCGCTGTTGTGTTTCGAGGTGAGCAGCACGGCGAACTCTTCGCCGCCAAGCCGGGCAGCGAGGTCCGAGCGCCGCGTGCCGGCCTGCAGCAGTTGCGCCGCAGCACGCAGCACCTGGTCGCCCACGAGATGACCGAAGGCATCATTGACGCCCTTGAAGTCATCTATGTCGATTATGAGCAGTGAGACGCTAGCGCCGGTCTCGACGCTCATGTCCGCCTCGCGGGTCAGGCGTTCATCGAAGTAACGGCGGTTGGCAAGTTCAGTGAGTGCATCACGGTGGCTGTGCCACTCCAGCTCAACGGCGCGTTTGGTCAGCTGTTCGTGAACCCTGTTCAGCTCCGCAAGTGATTCGGCCAGCTTCTGCCGCCTGCTGCGTTCCTGCTGTGCCTGAGCCTGAGCCTGCTCAAGCTCAAACTGGAACTTGTGCATCTCCAGCTGTCTGGTTGTCTTCTCCCGGTCGGCTGTGAGCAGCAACTCATGGTGCTTCTCGAAATGCTCAAGGGCAAGCCGCCATTCTTCTTTGGCACGGAATACCCGGGAAAGCAACGCATGCGCCTCGATCACATCGCGTTCAAAACCCATGTTGCCGGCCTCCTCGAGTGCCAGCTCCAGCAGCTCCCGGGCTTCATCCAGACGCCCCTGCTGAAACATCACCCAGGCGAGTGAGCGCCGGTAGTTGGTCAGGTAGTTGGGATCACCGAGCTCCTGCAGCAAACGGCCTGATTCCCTGATCCGGTCCTCGGCTTCATCCAGGCGGCCCGCAGCAGCCAGTGCAAACGCCAGATTCGCCAGTGAGGACGAGCGGATCAGGAGGGAACTGCCGATAAGTACAGCCTCCTCCCCGGCCGCAATGGCTTCATCAATGCGCTCGAGCAGCCTCAGGACGTAACTGAGGTTCGACAGCGTACTCGCCGCATCCTCAAGACGGTCCATCCGCTGGTAGTAAGCCAGACTCTCCTGGTAGCAATCAACCGCGTGGCCGTAATCTTCCACCCTGACGTACAGTGCCGCCCGGACCATCTGGCAGCGGATCAGACCCGCCTCATCGTTGACTGTCTCGAAATGCGCCCGGGCCACTTCCAGATGCTCAAGTCCCGCCGGTGAGGAGCCGATAACGTCGTACACGATGGCCATTCGCAGATGAGCGAGGGCCAGTATCGGCACGCCATCCGCAGGCGCCAGTTCCTGGGCCCCCATGATGACCCCGTCCAGTGCCTCTATAGCCCGTGCGAAAGAGCCGCTGGTCCGCCAGGCATTACCCAGTTCACTGAGCGCCCTGAGCCTGAGCGGTTCCGGCACGCATGCAGATTCAGCCAGCTCAAAAGCCAGCTGGGCTGCCGTCAGATACTCATCGGCACCCTGATACTCCAGCTGGACAGCCGTCCTGAGCCGGGCTTCAACAGCAGCGTGCTGGTCAGGTTCAATATGGTCGGGCGTCTGGTGAGTCTGCAAACAGGTCCTTTCCGATTCGCGCAGTAGCCACCATTTTGCCATAAGGACTATTACAGTTTGCTGAGCCGGACCGGTGCTTGTCGGAAGTTGCACCGTCTGGGAGCCGGTTAACATGGTCCCATGTCCAGCTATAATCCGGGTGCCCCGGTACCGCAGGCCCACTACCGCGTACCCGTTTCACCTGCTCAGATTCCGGGCCTGGTCAGCTTCTGGGACTTCCAGGAAGTGTCCGGTGACCGTCTTTCCAGCAGCGGTGAGCCGTACGTGCTGCACGAAGCCGCCGGCACCATTGACCGGGAAAGCACCGTTGGTAATCCCTGGGGTGATTTCGCAGCCAATATCCGTGAGGGGCAGTACTTCAGCATCAAGCGTGCCGACTGTCCGCAGCTTGACGTGCATGGCCCCGGCAATGCGGTCACGGTGGTGGCCTGGATACTGCGCAGGCAGAAGTCGCAGCGGCAGTGCGAATTCATTGCTGGCCAGTGGAACGAAACTGATCTCGGTCGGCAGTACGGGCTCTTCATTGACATTCCGGCATACGCTCAGGAGCACAAGGTCTCAGCTCACGTGTCGCACCATGGCGGTCCGACCTCCGGCTACAAATACTGCATGGACGTTGCCTACAGCAGCACGCCGGTCGCCTGGGATGAGTGGCAGTGCGTTGCCCTGACCTACGACGGCAGCCAGGCAAGTGCCTGGCTGAATGGACTGCTGGAGCCCCAGCCCACGGTGAATCCGTACCTGCTGCCGGGCGGGCTTAACGACGGCGGGCCCGGCGGCTCCGATTT
>CAZPLV010000099.1:0-6785 GCA_964587295.1 uncultured bacterium | reverse complement strand
TGAGATTGAAGCCGGACAGTTCGACTGGCGCGTTGACCTTGAGGATGTGCACATGAACATCGAGCACGCACTCACTGAGCGGATCGGAGCTGTCGGCGGCAAGCTGCACACGGCCCGCAGCCGCAACGACCAGATTGCGACCGACTTCAGGCTGTGGGTGAGGGAACACACGCACGCGCTGATCGTGGAAACCGACCGGCTGAGACGCGTGCTGGTAACCCTGGCCGGTCAGCACCTGGATGTGATCATGCCCGGTTACACCCACCTGCAGGTGGCGCAGCCGGTACTGTTCCCGCATCACCTGCTGGCCTACTTCGAAATGCTCGGGCGCGACCAGGAACGGCTCAGGGATTCACTCAAACGCGTGAACGTTTCCCCGCTCGGCGCGGGTGCACTGGCCGGTACCGGCTTCCCCATCGACCGGGAGCGCACCGCCGCACTGCTCGGCTTTGACGGACCGGCAGCCAACTCGCTGGATGCCGTATCCGACCGTGATTTCGCGCTGGAACTGCTGAGCGCCTGCAGCATCACGATGATGCACCTCTCACGCATGTCCGAGGAACTTATCCTGTGGTCAAGCCAGGAGTTCTCGTTCATCACGCTGCCGGACAGCCACACGACCGGCTCCAGCATCATGCCGCAGAAGAAGAACCCGGACGTGAATGAACTCATCCGAGGCAAGACGGGCCGCGTCTACGGCAGCCTGCTGGGCCTGCTCACCACCATGAAGGCCCTGCCGCTCACTTACAACAAGGATATGCAGGAGGACAAGGAAGGCGTGATGGACGCAGCCACCACCCTGCTGACCTGCCTGCGCCTGTCCAGCGACATGCTGCCGAAGCTCAAGGTGAACCGCGAGCGGATGTACCACGCTGCCGGTCGCGCCTATTCCAACGCCACCGATCTGGCTGATTACCTGGTGGGCAAGGGCCTGCCGTTCCGCTCCGCGCATTCCGTGGTCGGCCGCCTGGTTGCTGTCGGCATCCGCGAGGACAAGGACCTGCAGGAACTCAGCCTTGATGAACTCCGTCAGGTGAGCGACCTGATTGAAGAAGACGTGTTTGAGGTGCTGAAACTGGAGTCTGTGGTCAACGCCCGCACCAGCTACGGCGGCACGGCCCGCTCGCAGGTGGAACTGCAGCTGAAACGGGCACGCGAGGAGCTGGACCTGCAGTGAACGGCTCCTCCCCCGCCGCAGTGACGGTGCGTCCCGCCACGGCGTCGGACGTTCCGCTCATCTTCGGGAACATATCCCACTGGGCCGGCCAGGGCCGCATGCTGGTCCGGCCGATGCAGAACCTGTTCGAGAACCTGCGGGATTTCTTCGTTGCCGAGCTGCAGACTGAGGACGGACCGGTCTTTGCCGGCAATGGCGCCCTGCATCTGCTGTGGGGTGACATTGCCGAGGTGCGCGGACTGTGCGTGGCACCGGGCGTGCAGGCACGCGGTGTCGGCCGGGCACTGGTTGCCGCCTGCGAGGCAGAGGCGCGCCGCATCGGCGTGCCGGTGCTGTTCGCCTGGACGTACGAGGTGGGCTTCTTCGAGAAGTGCGGCTTCGTCCACACCGAGAAAACCAGGGATCTGCATCCGCGGGTCTGGTCGGAATGCCTGCGCTGCCCCTTCTTCGTTGGCTGCAACGAGAACGGGGTCGTGCGCCGGCTCGAGGGCGTGCCCATGCCGCACAACCTGCCGGAACCGCCGCCCGCCGTGCTGCCGCCGGGCATCAGATGAACTGCCAGTCGCTTAACGGTTAACATTACAGGCGTGAGTTCAGTTACAGCAGGCAGCCTCGTGGTCGTCGGGGCCGGCAAGATGGGTGGCGCGGTCCTGACCGGTGCATTGCGCGCCGGCGTCCTGAAGGCCGCCGAGGTAAGCATCTGGCACAGCAGCGAAATCCGGGCTGTGGAACTGGCCGAGAGGTTCGGAGTCCGGGCTGTGGATGATGACGGCCTCAAAGGCGCCGGCCATGTCCTGCTGGCCACCAAGCCGCAGTCATTCGCCGAGGTGGCGCAGCGTATCGGCAGGAGCGATGCCTGCTACATTTCACTGCTGGCAGGCGTCACACTCGACACGCTGGAAGCAAAGCTGGGCAGCCGCCGCATCATCAGGGCAATGCCCAACCTGGGCGCGCGCGTCGGCCTCAGCTCCACCGCACTGGCAGCGGCGGCCGGCGCCACGCAGGCTGACAGGGAGCTGGCCCGCAGGCTGTTCCTGGCTGTCGGCACTGTCTGGCAGCTGAAAGAAGAACTGTTTGATGCTTTCACCGGCATGGCCGGCTCCGGACCGGCCTTTGCGGCCGTGGTTGCCGAGGCTCTGGCTGACGGCGGCGTCCGGGTGGGTCTTGACAGGGCCCAGTCGCGTGAACTGGCCCGCGAGGTGCTGCTGGCCACCGCCATGCTGCTCGAAGGTGACACTCCCGCCGCACTCAAGGATGAAGTCGCCAGTCCCGGTGGCACCGGCATTGCCGGCGTACGTGCACTGGAGCAGCACGGCCTGCGTTTCTCGCTCATGGAAGCGGTAGAACAGGCAACCAGACGCGCCAGCGAACTGAACGGGCGCCGACGCGAGTGATCCGGCGGCTTCTTGTCATGCTGTTCCTCCTGCTTCCGGCCCTGGCCGCGGCGCAGGAATACCACCCGCAGCAGCCGGGGTTCAGCTGGACCTACACGAACGGTGAGACGCAGACCCTGTCCGGCCCGCGTGACTTCCAGGGCCAGCAGGTCATGGTACTGACGCACTGGCTGCATGGGGACGCGGTTTCCGAGGACTATCTCGTTTACGCACCGGAGGGGGTGATGCACGTCGGAACAGCCGCCGGTGGCTCTGTCCTGCATTACAATCCGCCGCTCAAGGCCTACGCTGCAGGCCCTTTTGAGGCCGGCAGCAAATGGCAGAGCGTTGCCGGCATCAGCGGCCTGCAGCTCACGCTGTCAGCCGAAGTGCTCGGCAGTGTGGGCGTTGAGACTCCCGCCGGGCGTTTCAATGCCTATCAGATCCGCCAGGTGACGGTCACGAGCACCGGCGGACAGACAGTGCTGGATGCCTATTTTGTTCCCAGTGTCGGCGTGGTGCGTTACGTGCTGCAGGACGGCACGGTCATCAACCTGCTCGAAAAGAACTTCTGAACAGCCTCAGCTGAGCCCTTCAAGCCAGTCGCGCCGCAGCTCCTGGAACGTTCCTGCTGCAAGTGAGGCCCTGATGTCTTCCATCATCCGGGCCATGAAGCGCAGGTTGTGGATGGTGGCCAGCTGCTGACCCAGCTGCTCGCCGGCCTTGAGCAGGTGACGGATGTAGCCGCGGCTGTAGTTGCGGCAGGTGTGGCAGTCGCAGTTCCCGTCAATCGGCCGGCTGTCACGGGCAAAGCGTTCATTGCGGAGGTTGATGCGGAAATTGGCCAGCTTGCGGCCGTCATCGTCAAAGCGGACCAGGGCGCCGCCGTTGCGGGCGTTGCGGGTCGGGCTGACGCAGTCAAAGGTGTCGCAGCCGCGTGCAACACCCTCAATCACACCGGGCACATCGCCGATGCCGAGCAGGTGCCTGGGCTTGTCGCGCGGCAGTTCGGCAACCGTCCAGTCAATCACGTTGTGCATGTCCCGGTGGGTGCGCCCCAGGTTACCGCCGATCGCCAGACCACCGAAATCCATACCGGCAATGACCCGGGCGCTCTCCTTGCGCAGCTCCTCGAAAGCACCACCCTGGACGATGCCGAACAGCGCCTGCGGATAACCGTGCTGCGGCTGCGAGCTGCTGAACGCCTGCAGACTGCGTTCAGCCCAGCGGTGAGTGCGTTCCATGCTGGCGCGGGTGTATTCGAGGTCATGGAGCGGGCTCGTGCATTCGTCAAATGCCAGGATCATGTCCGCACCCAGCTGGCGCTGCACGCCCACCGACAGTTCCGGAGTGAAGAAATGCGTGCTGCCGTCAATGTGGCTGCGGAACTCCACGCCTTCCTCGGTCACCCTGACCATGGATTCGGCCGGCTTGCCGCGCCGTTCACCGGCAGCGGGTTCCGCTCCGGGGAAGATGTTCGAAACCTTGCCGACACCGTGTTCGATACCGGCACCGAGCGAGAAAACCTGGAAGCCGCCTGAGTCCGTCATTATCGGCCGGTCCCAGTTCATGAAACGGTGGGCACCGCCGAGTGCAGCCACGGTTTCCGCACCGGGGCGCAGGTACAGGTGATAGGTGTTGTTGAACAGCACCTGCGTGCCCGTTTCCTGAACCTGTTCGCTGGTCACGCCCTTGACAGTGCCCCGGGTGCCCACAGCCACGAATGCCGGCGTCTGGATGGACCCGTGAGGCGTTGTGTACTCGGCCAGCCGGGCCGGGCCATCCTCTGCCCTGATCTGGAAACTGAATCCTGCATCTGCGCGTTCTTGCGTCACAAACGGCATCATATGGCAGCCGGGACATATGACCCCACGCATGTACAACATATGGGGTAATATGCATTTGTGCCTGACCTGTGCCGCAGCGATGCGGCGTCAGTGAGGCACTGGAGGCTATGAAGCCGGTCCTGCATTTGGGCGCTTGGGACCAGTGGAGCCAGTAGCGCAACCGGCCAAGTAGTCTATTGGATTCCACTTCGTGAATCTCAGGCGGTCCAGGTGCCCATTGCCAATTCGGCAGTGAGCGCCATTTTTCTGGTGCTCCTCCACCGGAGGACCGAAAATGCTTACCGCAGGACAGACAACACGCCGCCTGATCAGGAACCTGTTTCTCGCACTGGCCGTAACACTGCTGTTCACTGCCTGCGCGCAGACGGAATACCGTGAAGTCGCCTACCTGCAGAATCCCAATCCTGACCTGATGTTCGGTGCCTACACCTACGGTGGTGTCTGGTCCGGCATGGATCCGGTGCTGAGACTTGAATCAGCCATCGGCCGCCGGCTTGACATCGTGCACTGGTTCACCAGCTGGGACAACGAGTGGGACTCCCGCCTGCTGGAGCCGCTCGGAGCAGGCGGACGCCTGCCTCTCATCAGCTGGCAGCCGTTTGGCGTGAGCTCAGCCTCGATCGCAGCCGGACATCATGACGAGTACATCCGCAGCTGGGCCACCGGCGCAGCTGACTACGGCCAGCCCGTTTACCTGCGCCCCTTCCCCGAAATGAACGGCGACTGGACACCCTGGAACGGTGACACCGGCAGCTTCGTGGTCGCCTGGCGCCGCATCGTCGACATCTTCACTGCCGAAGGAGCACACAACGTGCTCTGGGTCTGGTCACCGAACGTGCTGGACGAACCGCGCACGGACGTCAACCGCATGGAGCTCTACTACCCGGGTGAATCCTACGTGGATGTCCTCGCAATCGACGGCTACAACTGGGGCTCAGTCCGCCCTTACATCGGCTGGCAGAGCTTCGCCGAGATCATGGACCTGGCCTATGACCGCATCACGGCACTGGGCAGCCAGCCCCTGTGGATGGCGGAAACCGCATCAGCTGAAATGGGCGGCGACAAGGGCGCCTGGGTGCAGCAGATGTTTGTGGACAGCCTGCACTACGACCGGCTTGAAGCGATTGTCTGGTTTGACGAAAACAAGGAAACTGACTGGCGGATCAACTCGTCGTTCGGCGCACTCGCCAGCTTCCAGGAGGCAATGCCTCAGCTCGGCGGCGAACTCGCAGCCACCCGATTCACCGGCTCAACCACCAGCAACTGAGGAACCGTACAGCCTCGTCAGAACCTGACGGTATATGTCACGGTCATCGATACGCGCCGCGCTTATGACATCGAGCGCGCGGCTGTAGGCAACCATCATGCTGCTGCGGCGTTCCGCCAGATCCAGGCTGACCTCCACCAGGCCACGCTCGAAGGTGTTGAGCACCGACGGATCCACCTGATACTGGGCATAGACCGCCGCAATGCGCAGGATGTTGGGTTCCAGCTCCGTCATCTGGGCAACGAGCGGCACCCAGGTATCGCCGATACGGCCGTTGACGTAGCCGTGCACGGGGTTGATGTAGAGCGCATACGCTTCCTCGAGGCTGCTTACCCGGGGCTGATCATAAGCCCAGGCAAGCTTGGCTGCGCCCGCGCAGGCGGAGAACACCGGATCAAAAACGTTGCTGTGGTCGCTGATCAGCGACGGATTGTAAATCACCGAGCGCTGGTCGCGTGATGCGGCGGCCAGCAGCGTGAGAGCGTCACTGGTCAGCTGCGACAGTCCCAGGTCACCGGTGGATCCGTGGGCCAGCGGATCAAACAGGGACTCGTTCATGAAGACCTGCAGCACTTCAGTGACCGGCAGCCCGTAGGAGCCGGCGGCCTGCTCGATCAGCGGCAGCAGTGGAGCCATGCGGCCCATTGCCAGCAGATCCCACAGTCCCAGTGGCTGATACTCGTGAACCGCGTACGAACCGAGCGTGAGCTGCACGATGCCCGCGTGGCCCGCGGTGCAGTAGACGGCTTCAACCGGCTCATCAGGTTGCAGCGACGTCGGGGTTGCACTCTGGAAATCATTCATGTCCAGCTGCCGGCTGGTGTGGGTGAGCTGCCAGCCGCTGGCATTGACCGGACTGACCACGGGAGCGACGATGAAGCCGGTCAGCAGCGGGTATACGGCCAGTACCGACACCATCACCCACTGGGTCCGCATGCTCAGACGTCCCGCAGCAGCCGGACGCTCCCAGCTGACACCGCGCACGGCAGGCTGCTTATGCGCCTTGCGCCGCTGCCGGAACCACTTCGGAATGATTTCGGTTGCTGCCGCCACATAGGTGAAAGGACTCAGCCAGCGGACAAGCAGGTAAGCCGGCAGCGTGACCAGACTGAGCCGGAAAG
>CAZPLV010000098.1:0-6830 GCA_964587295.1 uncultured bacterium | reverse complement strand
GTCAAATGGCTGCTCGAGCAGCAGGACAATGTCCATCTGCTGCAGGCGGACGCAAGTGAAGTCATGGTTGAGGACGGAAAAGTGCAGGGCGTCAGGACGTGGGAAGGCCCCGCGTTTATGGCCCCGCTGGTCGGATTGTGCGCCGGCAGCTTCCTGGCGGCGGAACTCAGGGCCGGTCAGCTGGTCGAGGCTGCCGGCAGACCCGGACAGATGAGCTATCCGGATCTGACTGATGACCTGAAAGGCCACGGAGTTGCGTTCAGGGAGGCCAGCTATTCTTTTGAACTGGCCGGTCAGCCGGCAACGGTGAGCAGCCTTGTGCTGGCGCCGGAATCATTCCGGGGTTCGCACTGGCTTAGCAGCCCGGCCGGGCTGGCCGCCGCCGGTTACTGCGCTGATGCCGGCGCTGACTTTGCTGCAGCGGCACGCGCCGGTCAGTCACTGGGTGAGACGCTGGGCGCTCAGGCCCGGGCGGTATCCACCACCGCACGCACGTAGCTCTCGGGGTGCCTGAGTTCTGCCTCGCTTGCCCAGCGGATTTCGGTACCGCCGGGAGCGGTGCGCAGCAGGCGGAACGGCTGCGTACGGGCAGGGTCGATGCGCGAAACGGTCCAGCGTTCACCCTGATAGCGGACTTCCTCACCTGGCCTGATCTTCCTCATGACTGAATCTACCTGCTTTTTGCCCGGCGCGCCAGAGTTGTCCCGGCGTTGCCGGAAGCCTGTCCGGTGTGCTAGAGTGTCACGGCCTGCAAGAGATTTGTTGCGGGCCAAATTCTGGAGGTGAAGTCCATAGCGAGAGATTTGAAGGTGAACGATCAGATTCGTGTCAGGCAGGTACGCCTTATTGACGCGGAGGGAGTGCAGCACGGCATCGTTGATACCCGTGACGCCATCCGGCGAGCCCGTGAGGTCGATTTGGATCTGGTCCTGGTTGGAGAGGCGGCCCAGCCGCCCGTTGCAAAGATGCTGGACTACGGCAAGTACCGCTACGAACTGCAGCAGCAGGAGAAGGACGCCCGCAAACGCAGCCGGCAGCAGGAAATGAAAGCCATCAAGTTCAGGGTCAAAATCGAGACCCATGACTTTCAGACGAAAGTCAACCACATCAAGCGGTTCCTGAAGGACGGGCACAAGGTGCGCGTCGTCATCATGTTCCGTGGTCGGGAGCGCGCTCATCCGGAGCTCGGAAAGCAGATTCTTGACCGTGTGGCAAAAGAACTGTCAGGGTTCGCGATTGTGGATTCTCCGCCCAGCATTGCCGGAATGGACATGAACATGACCCTCCGGCCCGCTGCCGAATCACAGCCGGTCACCTGAAGACTCCGCAGCTTCACAGCCGCAAATTTTGCAAGGCACCCATGACGTGGTGCCAGGGAGAGTAAAGACAAGATGCCTAAGCTGAAGACCCATAAGGGCACCAAAGCCCGTGTCAAAATCACAGGGCGAGGTAAGGTCGTGGCCATGCGGTCCGGCAAGCGCCACCTGAACTACCACAAGTCAGGAAAGCGCATCCGCCAGGGCCGTCGCGGACTCGTCATCTCTGAGTCAGAAGCCGTGCGCATACGCGCCCTGCTTCCCTACAACTAAGGAGCGCTGGAGATGCCAAGAGCAAAGACCGGTACCGTACGCCGCGCCAGGCACAAGAAGATTCTCGATCGCGCCAAGGGTTTCAGTGGCCGCCGGAAGAACGTCCGCAACGCCACCCAGACTCTGCTTAACGCAGCTGATTACAGCTACCGCGATCGTCGTGACAAGAAGAACGACATCCGCCGGTTGTGGATTACCCGCATCAATGCCGCCACCAGGCTCGAAGGTGTGAGTTACTCCACTTTCATGCACGGCCTGCGTGTTGCCGGTGTTGAGGTCGACCGCAAGGTGCTTGCCGATCTGGCAGTCCGTGAGCCGGAAGCCTTCCGCAAGCTTGTGGAAGTGTCCCGCAGCGCTACTGCCTGACACAGCCTTCCGGGTGACTGCGCCCGGCTGATCAGATGACTTACCGCCGGGTGGCGCACGATATTCAGTGCACCACCCGGCTCTTAAATTGCAGGTGACAGGCGACCTGAGCCGTCAGGCGCTATAATGGACTTGCACGGGAACCGTAGAACCGGCCTGAGGGTCACAATTCACAATTGGTTCCTGTCACGGGAGTTAAGTCGGTGCTAATGGAATCTGGCCATGTGCTCCTGATAGAAGACAATCAGGACGACATAGACCTGACACTTCGCGCGCTGCGTCTGAATGACGTGGGTAACGAAGTGGTGGTTGTGCGCGATGGCGCCGCAGCCGTCGAGTACCTTCTGCAGGGCAACGGCAGTGATCCTGCCACAGGCTTGCCCCGTCTCGTCCTTCTGGACATCAACCTGCCCAAGCTTTCAGGGCTCGATGTGCTGCGCAGACTGCGTGAGAACGAACGTACCCGCGTACTGCCGGTCGTCATGCTGAGCACCTCGAACCACGCCCGTGATGTCCGGGAAAGTTACGCATCGGGGGCAAACTCATTCATCGTCAAGCCCGTGTCATTCGGGGAATTCACCGAAACCGTGCGGCAGCTGGGGCTGTACTGGCTTCTGCTTAACCAGGGACCATGGCCGAAGCATCCCTGAGCGGGCGCGTACCGCTCAAGGTTCTGCTGGTCGAAGACCATCCTGACGACCGGGAACTGATACTGCTCGAACTCAGGCGTTCCGGTTTCGACGCCGAAAGTGCACTTGTCTGGACCAGGCAGCAGACCGAAGAGCAACTCAGGGAACACGAATGGCAACTGGTGCTGAGTGACCATGCGCTGCCCGGGTTCTCATCGGCAGAGGTGCTTGAGCTTCTGCAGCAGGAACAGCCGGGCACGCCCTGCATCATCATCTCCGGGGCAATCGGTGAGGATGCCGCCGTCAGACTGCTGCAGGCCGGCGCCGTCGATTATCTGAACAAGAACAGCCTGGACCGGCTCGGCCCGGCGGTAAACCGGGCGCTGCAGATTGCCGACGCGCGTCGCGCACGGCAGGAAGCGGAAGAAGCGCTGCTGGAGAGCGAACGCAGGCTGCGTGAGCTCAACGAGAATCTGGAACAGCGCGTGCAGGAACGTTCTGCAGAGGTCGTGATGCAGTCGAAACTGCTGGAAACAGCCGTCAATTCCATGCGGGATGCGTTTTACCTGTTCGATGACGGCGGCCGGCTGGTCCGCTGGAACAGCACGATGCGGTCGGTCAGCGGACTGAGTGACGAGCGCCTCGAAGGCATGCCATTGAGCCAGCTGATCATCCGTGAGGACGTGGAAACCCTCGAACAGTGGCTCAGCACGATCCAGGCAGAAGGACGGGCCACCTGCGAGCTGCACTTCGCCAGCAGCCGGGACGTGCCGTTCGAGTTCACGGGTACGCTGCTTGACAACGGGACGGGGCACCAGCGGGGAATATGCGGGATCGCCCACAACGTGGCTGCCCGCAAACAGACCGAGGCCCAGCTGAAGGAAGCAATCCGGACAGTAATTGAGGACGCCAGCTGGTTTGCGCAGTCGGTGCTTGACAAGATGACCCGCGTGACCGGCGCCAATCCGCTGCCTGAACATGATGTGGACCTGACGGACCGTGAATCAGAAGTGCTGGAGTGTATTGCCTCCGGCAGGAACAATGAGCAGATTGCCACTGAGCTGGGTCTGTCCTACGCCACAGTGCGCAATTACGTTGCGAGGCTGTACGGAAAGCTGGGCGTCCACTCACGGGCCGAAGCCGTGATCTGGGCGCGGGAACGCGGATTCGGGCAGGGCGAGTCCATCATGCTAACTTGATGCAATGCGCCAACTGACCGGCTTTGAGTCCGCCCGTAAGTGGTCGCGCGAGCGGGAAGCCGCCGCGCACAATCCTGCTGATGCAACCCTGGTCAGGGATGTGATCCACCAGGTCGAGACCAGGGGCGATGAAGCCCTGAACGAACTTTCGCAACGGTTTGACGTTCATGCAGCCGGCCGCCTTGCGGTTGAGGCGCACGAACTTGAAGCCGCCCACGCCGCTGTCGAACCGGAACTGCTGGCCGCCATCAGGCTGTCCGTGAAGCGCGTACGCAACTACTATTCCCGGCAGCGTGAGGACGGTTTCAGTTTCAGTGAGTCCGATTCCTCCCTCGGCATGATGGTCCGGCCTGTGGACTCCGTGGGCTGCTACATCCCCGGAGGTCAGGCGCCGCTGTTCAGCACGCTCATCATGACTGCCGTACCCGCACAGCTCGCGGGAGTCAGGCGGGTGGCCGTTGCCTCGCCACCAGCCGCCGGCGGGCTGCCCCACAGCCTGGTGATGGCCGTTGCGCATGAACTTGGCCTGGGTGAGGTCTACGCGGTTGGCGGCGCCCAGGCGATTGCCGCACTGGCGTTGGGCACAGGAACCATCCCCCGGGTCGACAAGGTGGTCGGGCCCGGCAACCGCTTCGTGATGCACGCCAAACAGCAGCTCAGTGGCCGTGTCGGCATCGAGTCATTGCCGGGACCCACCGAGACACTCGTCCTTGCCGACGGAACGGCCGATGTGAACCACGTGCTCGCCGACCTGCTGGCACAGGCCGAGCACGCAGGCGCGGTGCCGGTGCTCGTGACGGACTCAGCCCGGCTGCGCGAGCAGGTGCTGGCGGGTCTGCCGGCAGCGCTCAGTGATCTGCCCACAGCGGCTGCGGCCAGCGAGTCACTTGAGCACAGGGGCGCGGCGATACTGGCAGCGGACCTTGAGGAGGCCACGGAGATCGCCAACGAACTGGCACCCGAACACCTGTGCCTGCTGGTGAGCGATCCGGAGCCCCTGCTGGTCCGCATCCGCAATGCCGGAGGCGTGTTCGTGGGCCATTCCAGCATGGAAGCCCTGGGCGACTACGTGGCGGGGCCGTCACACGTCATGCCCACGGGTACAAGCGCGCGCTTCGCCAGCTTCCTCAACCTTCGTGATTTCCAGAAAGTCATTCCCGTAATCAGGACCGGTCCGGCACTGCTCGCTGAGATCGGCCGGGCCGGTGCATTGCTCGCCCGTTCGGAAGGGCTGGAGGCACACGCACGGGCCATTGAGTCACGTCTAGAGGGGTCATGAACTTGCGCATCCTCGCGCTGGTGCCACTGTCCCTGCTGTTTCTGGTGCTCTTCGACCTCTATGGCATCCTGTTCGCCACAACGGCTGAACCTGACTGCCTGGGAGGGACAGCCCTGGTCATGGGCGCGGCCCAGTACGATGGCCGGCCCTCACCCGCGTTTGAACGGCGGCTCGGCAAGGCACTGGAACTGTTCGAGTCCGGCTGCGTATCCAGGGTCGTCGTCAGTGGCGGTCAGCGTGAGGGTGACCGCTACAGCGAGGGCGAGGCAGGAGTGGACTGGCTCGGCGACCGGGGCGTGCCGGCAACGGCACTCGTAGCCGAGGGAACCGCTGAGAACAGCTGGCAGAACATCCGCAACAGCCGGGAACACGTTGAAGGCGAGCTGGTCATAGTCACGGATGACCTGCATGCCTTCCGGAGCCACTGGGTGGCGGCCAGGCACGGGTTAGACGCACGGCTTGTGACGGTACCTGCCGGCGGTTCCCGTACGGGCTACCTGCTCCGGGAGCTCGCCGGTCTGCTTACCTATCAGTTCGGTCTGGTTCGTTGAGTTTCAGTGGTCGCGCCGGCCGACCACGAGTGCCCGGACGATATCCCAGTACATCTTCAGCCTGAGGGCCGCGCCTTTGACGAAGCCGCGCTTTTCTTCCTTGGTTATCTGGGTCACGTCCTCCATGCGGACGTCCTTGACACGCCATTCCTCATGACGCGCAGCTTCGGTGATAACGACTTCGATCCCGTACCTGCTTGAGGCGAGGTCTTCCAGCTCAACCAGCAGGTTGCGCAGGACCGCACGCTGGCCGTTGAGCTGAGGCAGCATTTTCTGGGCGGCCGTGGTGCTCCAGCGGCCACCCTTGAACACGCCACGGGTCATGTCAACTTCTCCGCTGACAACCGGGTCGGCCAGTTCCTGCAGGTGCCTCTCGCTCAGGCCCAGCAGGTCCGCGTCGAGCAGTATGACGACGTCCTCGCTGATGGCCCTTACCCCCGCGGCCACGGCTCCGCCCTTGCCGATGTTCTTGTTCAGGCGCAGCACACGGGCGCCGGCAGCTTCTGCCACGGCCGCCGTATCGTCGTCCGAACCGTCGTCAACCACCAGCACCGGCCCGATCCCGGCATCGACCGCAGTGCGGACAACCCGGCCTACACCGCCGGCTTCGTTGAAAGCGGGAATCAATACTGCAGTACTGAGTCTGTCAGCCCCCACCTTTGTCATCAGCTTCCGAAGAGACGTCCCACGTCACTGACCGTGATCAGCACTATCAGCAGGAGAACAGCCATGATGCCGAAGAAGTGAATGGACTCCTCCTGGCCAGGCTTGAACGGTTTGCGCCGGATACCTGCCACGACGGCCAGCAGGATACGGCCGCCGTCCAGCCCGGGAATGGGAAGCAGGTTGAATATGGCAAGCGAGAAATTGATTCCGGCTGCCAGCAGCAGCACGGGTGCAAGTCCGATCTGTGTGGCGTCGTTGACTGCCGCGACGATACCGACGGGCCCTGCCAGGTCCTCACTGCGCTGACCGGTCAGCAGCGAACCGATTCCGCGGACGAAGCCGGTAACCATCATCGGTACGGTCGTGACCCCGAAACGGGTGGCCTCGGCAAGCGCAACCGGGAAGCTGACGCTGTCCGCTCCGATGGCGGTCTGGCCGATGCCGATGCCGAGCAGCGTCCCGCCGCCGGGCGGCGGCCAGTCAAGGGTCACCGTCCGCACAGGTTCTCCGCCCCGGCCCAGTGTCAGTGTCAGCTGCCCGCCAGCCTGCGC